>VBKE01000544.1 GCA_005879605.1 Deltaproteobacteria bacterium | reverse complement strand
ACTTCCTTGAGTTTTCTTAATCTTATATTCGCGAGGGTGATTTTTTCACCTTGTTGGCACAATCCCTGCTCTCCATTCTTCGCAGCTGATCACTGTTGACTTGCTCTCGTGCGCTGTGGAGGCAAATCCTACGGATTTGACCAGTGGTAGAACATCTCCGCACTGGAGGAATACAAGATGCTTACATGGTTAATCGATACGAATGGCGATTGGGTACTTACGATAGTGCGAGTCGTCCTGGGAGTCGTCTTATTCGCTCACGGAGCGCAAAAGCTTCTGGGCTGGTTTGGTGGCCCGGGCCTCGGCGCTACGCTACGCACATTTCGGGATCAACTACGGATTCCAGTACCGCTGGCATGCCCCGCGCTCGGAGTTGCGATCACAATGGCAGTTGCGATGGTAACGGTTCACTTGAAGTACGGCTTTTTCATGAACTGGTTTGGCGAAAAACAAGGCCATGGAGTTGAGTACCATCTCGTGGTTATCGCGCTCGCGGTCGTAGTGATGGTGAAGGGAGCAGGGGCTTTCTCTTTCGATTCGGCTTTGTCTCGTCATGCGGCGGGCTCAAAGAACAATGTCGTATCGAGATCCATCAGGGAAAAGTAAAAATGATTTCTATCGATCTGGCTCACCGCAAGCTCGGATTTATCGGCATCGGATCTATGGGGCGGCCGATCGCGCAGCGTCTGCTCGAAGCCGGCTACAAGGTCATGGCCTACAACCGAGATCGTCGCAAAGCGGAAGCGCTGGTCGGATATGGCGCCACGGTAGCAAAAAAGCTCAGCCAGCTTGCGTACTGTGCCGACGTTATCTTCTCATGCCTTGCGAATGATGACGCGGTGCGCAGCATTTACATGGGCCCTGAAGGCATATTTGCGAACGTGCGTCCCGGGTCGGTGATCATTGAAATGAGCACGGTCGGTCCCGAGACCTCGCGGGAGCTATACAAGAGAGGCTCCGATCTTAACGTCAATGTACTTGATGTCCCGATTTCCGGGAGCACGCGGGCTGCCGAGCAGGGCACGCTCACCTTGCTGGGCGGCGGCGACGAGGAGGTCTTCGATGCTGCCGAGCCGTTCTTCCGCGCCATCGCACAACAATATTTCTACCTCGGAGCCAGTGGTTCCGGTGCGACCATGAAACTGGTGGTGAATGCTTTGCTGGGCGTAGGGATGCAGGCCATCGCCGAGGCCGTTGCACTCGGTCAAAAAGCCGGACTCAATCGCGATCGAGTCTTCGATGTACTGTCCCATACCGCCGTGATTGCTCCGGCACATATTGGGAAGCTCACGAGGGCCGCGTCGAATGATTATAGTTCCCAGTTTGCGATGCGGCTAATGAATA
>VBKE01000034.1 GCA_005879605.1 Deltaproteobacteria bacterium | reverse complement strand
TTTTCCCAGTGCCTTCTAAATTCCTCCGCCTTCTGCGACATACCCGCATTCTTAAGCGCATCCAATATTTCTTGGCGGCGTTGCTTTTCATCTACGCCGGGATTTAGTTCAATCCATTCCTTTATTCTTGGTAGAACCTCAAGGTTAAATTTCATCTCATCATCAAGCGCTTTAAGCGAGTGCAGCAATTGTTGATCCTCGTGAGAATGTTTTATCTCTCTTTTTATCCACCTTACTAGCTCCGACCCTATTGACCACCCTATCGCAATCAATATCCCTACAAAGACCCATTTCAGGATGAAAATGATAACATCCAAAATTTCGCTCCCATTGCCGGGGCTACGAAAAAGAATAGCGGGATTAGATCCTAGTTGCCCTCAGCATCTTTATCCCGCTGCCGTTTTTCTATTACCCGGCGTTGTCGGGCAGGACTTCATATTTCAAAATGGTGAACTCTTGCATAACTCGGTCGACTCCGTCGCCCTCGGTAATTACTAACTTTTCGTCTACGCTTGCCTGCTCATAGATATCTAAGAACTCATTACGCTTTCCCGCAGGCGGAAAGGGACTGGGAATCATCATCCGCCCGACCTGAAGATGACAGGCGTCACGTCCGGTATCGGCCTCATGGTCAGCCGACTTATAAAAAGAATAGACAACTGTCATCGCTTTATGTAAGAGCGATTCGCAAGAGCAGCTAGAGCGCCTTTTCGGGGCCAAAACCGAAACCTTTTCCGAAACCCTAAGCGATGGAACCGATGACGCAATAGGTGAAGTACTTGAAAACGTAAATGGAAAGGAATGGTCGGGGCGAGTGGATTTGAACCACCGACTTCACGGTCCCGAACCGTGCGCTCTACCAAGCTGAGCCACGCCCCGACCCGCTAAAAGTAACACACCAAAAGGAGAAAACAACAGGGTTATCATTGTCCCACGGCGGCGCGCATCTGACGGATTGTGGACTCATAATCCGTGGTCTTAAAGATGCCGGAGCCGGAAACAATGACCTCAGCACCGGCCCGGACGACGCGCTCGATGTTATCGGCTTTAATGCCGCCGTCGGCTTCGACGAGGATCGGTAGCTTTTTTTGGTCGACGATTCGCCGAACCTGTTCGATTTTCGGTAAGACATCTGGAATGAAAGCCTGACCGCCAAATCCGGGAAAAACCGTCATCATTAGAATCATATCAATTTCAGGAAAACAGCCTTCGACTTTTTCCAAAGGAACGTCCGGATTCACGGCAACCGAAGCTTTGGCGCCGCGCTCGCGGATTTTTCGTAGGCTCACGTTCGGATTGGCGCACGTGTCGGGATGAATCGAAACCCAATCCGCGCCGGCCTTGATGAATTCCGGCGCGTACTTGTCCGGATCGGTGATCATCAAGTGGACGTCCAGAGGAATCTTCGTTACCTTTCGGATGGACTCAACGACTACCGGGCCGATCGTGATATTCGGCACGAAGTGGCCATCCATCACGTCGACATGGAGCCAATCTGCGCCGGCCGCCTCAACCGCCTGGATCTCGTCTCTTAGGCGGCTGAAGTCCGCAGACAGAATAGAAGGAGCGATTTTCATCGCGTTCATTTAGGCAACCTTTCTGAGTCGAGCCGCGAAAAAACCGTCGGTGTCGTGACGGTGGGGCCAGGCCATAAAATAGCTTCCTCGCAACAAAGACTTCGCTTGATCAGGAAGATAACCCGCAGCCTCTTCCAAGACAAACCCTTCTTGATATTTCAGGAAATCCTCGACGACTTTCTCGTTTTCGTCCTCGATGAGCGTGCAGGTGGAGTAGACTAGGACCCCGCCGGGCTTAAGGTATGAAGCGGCGCGAATGAGGAGCTTCTTTTGTAGCTGACTCAATCGCCTGATATCGCTCTCGCTACGAGTCCATTTGATCTCGGGGTGAGAGCGCAGCGTTCCAAAGCCGCTGCAAGGAGCATCTACTAATATCCGATCGTACGATTCGTCTAGCGGGATAGTTAATCCGCGAGTGAGGTCGGCGCGCAAGGCTTGTATGGAGGTCAAGCCCAGCCTCCGTGCATTCTGCTCCACACGTCGAATACCTTTGGCAGAGATGTCGATCGCAATGATGTGACCGCGGTCGTCCATGAATTCGGCGATGTGAGTTGTCTTGCCTCCAGGGGCAGAGCAGGCATCCAGAATTCGCTCGCCAGGTTTTGGGTCGAGAAGATAGACGACGAGTTGGGATGCTTCCCCTTGAACCTGGAAAAGCCCCGCTTGAAAACCGGGAAGTTGATCTACCGGTCCTCCGGATCGGATAACAATTCCTTCGGGCGACCACGAGCACGGTACCGCTTTAACTCCTTGGGTGCCGAAGAGATCGAGCAACGTTTCTCTCGTTCCCCGAGTTCGGTTCGTCCTGAGCACCAAAGGTGCTTCATCGTTGTTGGCTTTCAGTAAAGCTGTGATTTCCTCACTGCCGAAGTATTGAAGCCAGCGTTGCACCAACCATTTGGGATGGGACCAGTATTCAGCAAAATCTTCAACGCGACGTTCCGCCGGCTCTGGCGGGATGATTGCTCTTTTTTCTCTCACGACATTCCGCAAAACTCCATTCACGAAACCCGCGGCTCTTCGCCCCCCGTGGGTCTTGGCGACTTTTACGGCCTCATTGACTGCGGCGTAATCCGGAATGCGATCGAGAAAGTCGAGCTGGTATAAAGTGAGACGAAGTAGGTTTCGGATAAATGGATCGGTTTCCTCGAGGGAACCGCGGATCGATTCACTGAGGCATGGGTCCAGTCTTCCTCTCCAGCGAAGTGTTCCGTAGATTAACTCCGTAAGTAGAGCGCGATCCCGGTCGTCCAGGGCTGCGGATTTGATCGTGTGATCCAGTAGGACATCAGCGTAGGCTTTGCGAGTATCGACTTTGGTGAGAATCTCGGTCGCCAGCTTGCGAACGCTTTTCTCCGCTGCGGAATCAAAGGCGCTCACCTTTTCCCATCCTTGCCCCTTTGAGAAATTCCACTCCAAGGAGTCGCTTCCTGTTTTCCAACTGGACTTCTTCGAGGCTGAGCGCGCCGGAGCCGGTTGCTACCCAGAATCCATTTCCATCCGCGCGGATGATTGCGCCAGGGTTTCCTCGCTCCGTCGTAGCGATGACCTTTGCCCGATGTACTTTCATCAATTTGCCGCGCAGGTGAGTGTAAGCGGAGGGCCAGGGGGTGAATCCGCGGACACGGCGTTCAATCTCAGCCGCCGATCGGCTCCAGTCGATCAGGCCGTCTTCTTTTTTGATCATCGGGGCGAAGGTTGCCTTAGCTTCGTCTTGCGTTTGAGGCGCGAGCGTACCGTCCTTTAACCTTCGAATCGTTTCCAACAACAAACGAGCGCCGACGGGAGTAAGCTTATCCTGAAGGGACGCGGTGGTCTCATCCGGCGGGACTGCGGTCTCTTCCTGGAGGTAGATGGGTCCGGCATCCATCTTTTGCTCGAGCCTCATGGTCGTGACGCCGCCTTTTTCTTCACCGTTAATGATCGTCCAGGCGGCCGGAGCGGCGCCGCGATATTTCGGCAGCAGCGAATAGTGGACGTTGACGCAGCCGTGCGGCGCCAGATCGAGAATCGTAGCCGGGAGTATTCGTCCGAAAGCGACCACCACGATGATTTGGGGATTCCAGTCGTTTAGCGTGGCGAGAAAACCTGGATCACGGATCTTTTCCGGAGCTACTGCCGGGACGCCGTGACTCTCAGCGACTCCACGCACCGGTGAAGAAATGGTCTTTTGACCTCTGCCGGCGGGACGGTCCGGCTGGGTAACCACTCCGACGACGGGGTCCGGACCCTGCAGCAGTTCCTTGAGAGTCACGGCAGCGATCTCGGGAGTTCCCATAAAGACAATGGGCCAATTCGTGGCCATGAAAATTAGATTTGCGAAATATCAACCTGAACTTCGAGGGCGGCCGAGAGTTTGGTTCTAAATCATGACGCCTGGGCTTTCGTTGGAGGGAATTGTCCCGTCGCGGAGCATCTTTTTGCGCCGGCGCGTGTAAAGATTTCTTTTCAAGCGGCTGATGCGGTCGATAAAGAGTTTGCCATCCAGATGATCGATTTCGTGCTGCAGGGCGACGGCAAAAAGTCCTTCGGCTGCAACCTTGATTTCTTTTTCATGTTCATCGAAAGCGACGACTTCCACCTTCGCGGCGCGACGCACTTCGGCGGTAAAGTCGACGACGCTAAGGCATCCCTCCTCCCAGATGACTTCCCCCTCCGTCCGGGTAATTATTGGATTGATGAGCTTATATACCTGCTTATGCGGATTTTCGTGGTCGACATCCAGCACGATCACCCGTTGGGCTACACCCACCTGAGGCGCCGCGAGCCCGACGCCTGGCGCAGCATACATTGTTTCCATCAGGTCATTAACCAGTTGTGCGGTCTCCCCGGTGATATTTTTTAACGGCAGAGACTCTCGGCTCAAGATCGGCTCAGGGTATTTTAAGATTTCCAAGATCGCCATAACCTACTAAATTTCATAACATATCGTAGGGATCGACATCAATGTGAAGACGCAAATTACGGGATCGAGGCACCAACTGCCCCGCTCGCTTCGCCAATTCAAGCAACGGCGCGATTTGTTTTCCTTTGAGCAAGAGTTGCCAACGATAGCGATTGCGCAGCTTATGAATCGGCGCTGGCGCGGGTCCGAGCAATTCGATCTGTCCACGAAACTTTGGTTTCATGTCTAACTTCTCGTTGAGGGTTGCTGCTAATATCTTCGCCTTTGTTTCGACTTCATCGCCCTTCGGCCCCTCCATCCGAAGACTGACGAGCCGCGTGAACGGGGGGTAGTTTAAAGCGCGACGGAATTCCATCTCCGACTGAAAAAAACCTTTGTAGTCATGATTGATCAAGTGTTGTATAGCATAATGCTCCGGCTCGTAGGTCTGAACGATGACTGTTCCCGGATCGTCACCGCGACCCGATCTTCCCGCCACTTGGCTCAAAAGCTGAAAGGTTCTCTCGGCGGCGCGAAAATCCGGCAGGTTCAATGACAGATCGGCAAGTAAAGCACCGACCACCGTTACACCCGTCACGTCATGGCCTTTGGTGATCATTTGGGTGCCGACGAGAATGTCGATCTCAGCTTTTTCCCACTGCCGAATCAGTATCTCATGTGATCCCCGTCGGCTGGTCGTATCGCGGTCCATGCGCGCAATCCGCGCATGCGGAACCAGATGACGCAAAGTCTCTTCGATCTGCTCCGTGCCCACGCCGATGCCTGAGAGAGTCGTATTGCCGCATCCGGGGCAGACCCGATTCACGGGTCTACGAAAATTGCAGTGATGACAACATACGCTCTTCTGCGCGAGGTGCAAGGTGAGCGTTACGCTGCAATACTGACAACGCAACACATACCCGCAAAGAGTACACTGGAGAAAATTAGAGAAGCCTCGGCGGTTGAGAAAAATCAAACTCTGCCGCGATTTCCGATAATTGTCACATAGCGCCTCCGCCAACCGATGCGAAATCAGTCTGTACGCCGCTTTCGTGCGGCTTGGCGACGCATCGGTTCGGAGTTCGGGAGACTTGCTGTTCGGTATCGAAGTGGATCGGTTGAATTCTGATCTCAAATCAACCGTTTCGATTCTCGGCAAGGGGCGCTCATAGACGCGCTTCGTGATTTCCAAAAGTCGGTAGCGGCCCTGCAGGCAGTTTTCGTAACTCTCGACAGCCGGCGTGGCGGAACCCAGGATCACCGGACATGCCAAAAACTTGCCCCGAACCACCGCAACATCCCGTCCATTATAACGTAAGCTCTCTTCCTGCTTATAAGAAGAGTCGTGCTCTTCATCCACTACGATGAGTCCAAGGCCGGGAAGCGGTGCGAAAACGGCTGAACGAGCGCCGACGACTACATCGACATTGCCACGTAGGATGTGCCACCACTGCGCCCAACGCTCAGCCTCAGTAAGCCGGCTGTGTAAGATCCCGACTCGTCCAGTAAAACGCGCCTTGAGACGGTCGATCAATTGCGGTGTCAGTGAGATTTCTGGAATCAGAATAAGACTCCGGCGACCCGATGCTCGAACCCGCTCCATAGCGCGGAGATAGACTTCGGTCTTTCCGCTGCCTGTGACGCCGTGAAGGAGGAAAGTTTCGAAGCCGCCTTTTTGCAGGCGATCGTCGATCGCATGGAGCGCTCGTTCTTGCTCGGTGCTCAGGGTGTATCGCGCGAGAGCTGCGGGAGGCGCAACGTCGGTGTCGAGTCGAATTCCTTTCGATCGCTTGCGTCCTCCAGGCAACCTTTCGTGAATTTCGACGGCGCCCAATGACTCGAGTCGCTCCAGGGCCTGATATACATTGCCGCCGGAAATCTGTCGCATCAGTGTCTTGATGCTGATTCTACCCTTTTTGTGACCGAGCATATGGAGAATTTTATTTGCAACCGCGTCACTGATGGAAAATGTTCCGGACTTGGCGACGACGGTTCGCTGGCTTTCGCTTCTCAGACTCGGCGGCAGAATCGTTGCCAGGACTTCCCCGATGGTGGCTAGATAATACTGAGCAATCCACAAGCTTAGCTGAATGAGCGCGGCATCAAGTATCGGTTGTTCGTCTAGAACGGCGAGGATTTGCTTAGTTTCAATAAGATGGGTTTCGGGCAACAGCTCAAACACGATGCCAACAACCTTTCGTCTTCCTAGGGGGATCAATGCACGCATGCCCACCAAAATTTCATCCTGTAGATCCGGCGGCACGGCATAAATCAAAGGCTGCTTCAACGGCGAGGGAATGACCACGCGGGCAAATCTTTTCGCCTGATTCTCCACAGATGGACTACTAACTAACGGTCGATGGGGACAAAAGCAAACTCGGGATCGAGGACATCTGAAACGAAGCGAGATGTTCAAATTTGTTAAATAAGTCCGGTGTTGTTGCGGCCGGTCGCCCATTTCGCGCATAAAGACGCCGCAATGGCTGGTTGATTACGCCAGAAGAGTTAATGAAGTCAAATGGTTGCAAGAAAGGAACCCTGCTGGCAACAAGTTTGCGTATTCAGCGAGAATCCAGGCCCCTATAATTAAACATAATTAACCTTAATTTTAATTTGACTTTGTATTGTGCGCTCGTGTAGATATTCCACCCACTTCAGTCAGGACATCGGGTTAAGGGACAGTTGAGACATGGATCAGCCAAACAACGTGAAAAGACTCCGTGAAGAGAAGATGCTAAGCAAAGCAGAACTTGCTCGGTTGGCCGGCATCTCGCCGTTGACCTTGGACCGCATCGAAAAGGGCAAGGCCTGTAGGATGGCGACGAAAAGAAAGATCCTCCTAGCGTTGGGACTTAAGACCAATCAGAGGGAACGGGTTTTCAAAAACAATAGCCATGTTTGAGTCTCTAAAAAAATTCAATTTCAGCTTTCCGAGTTCCTTCGGGCGTAACGACGGCTTCGTCGCGCTCGATATCGGTTCTAGCTCGATCAAAATGGTTGAAGCGGTGGTGGAAAAAAGTAGTTATCGGCTCCTCAACCTGGGGGTTTTGCCGGTGCCTGCAAAGGCAATCCAGAACAATATGGTAGTCGACCCCACGTCGGTCATGGACACCATCCGAAGACTCATTCTGGAAAATCACGTAAAGGCGACCAAAGTGATTTCCGCCGTGCCCGGCCGTGCGGTCATCATGAAAAAAGTTCAGATGCCCAGGCAGGAGGACGCTGAACTGGAGGCCAACGTCGAGTTTGAAGCCAATAACGTCATTCCTGAGAATTTGGAAAACGTCAACTTAGACTACCAAGTCCTCAACATTGTGGACGGTGGGAACCAGATGGAGGTCCTTTTGGTGGCTGTCAAGAAGGAGCTCGTGAACAGTTACACCGATGTGATACAGGAAGCGGGACTTGATCCGGTGGTCATGGACGTCGATTATTTTGCGTTGGAAAATATGTACGAAGCAAATTATAGCGAAGAGGCGGATGGTGGCGTGGTCGGGCTGATTCACATGGGCGCTCGTTACACGAGCATCACATTATTGCAGAATGGTCTTTCCACGTTTACGGGCGATCTGCCCATGGGGGGAGAGGAATTCACAGATAGCCTGAGGAGAGAACTCAATATCCCGGCCGCCGCGGCCGAGACTTTCAAGTTAACCGGCACGCTCGAAGCCAAAAAGGGATTGGAGTTGAAGACGGCACTGCGGCCGATGGTTGAAGGCTTGACCGAAGAAATTCGCAGGACCGTCAGTCTCTACGGCGCGCTGGCATCGGAGGAAGGTGACGGCCTAAAGACGATCTTTTTGAGCGGGGGTAGCGCCAAACTCCCCGGACTGCGCGAGTTGTTGGAAGCGCGAATGGCAGTGCCGGTTCGTCTCGCGGAACCCTTTCGCGGTTTTACCGTCAGCAAAAATATCGACCGGACGTATTTGATGGAATCCGCCCCATTGTTTGCGGTGGGAGCCGGCCTCGCGATCCGCAGGCCGGGGGACAAATGATTCGGATTAATTTACTTCCGGTAAAGGAACGCAAGGCGGAAGTCAGTCGGCGGCGAGAACTGACCCTTGGTGGGGTGGTCTTAGGATTTACGGTTCTTGTCCTTGCTGGACTGTATGTCTACCAGCTCTACCGATTGTCAACGCTCAACAGTGAACTTGTCGGATTACGCGACGAGATTCAAGCTCTGGATGTAAAAGTCAAGCAAGTCGGTGACCTGCAAAACAAGATCGAGGAGTTCAAAAGCAAGAACAAGATTATTGAAGATCTTGAAAGGAAAAAAGTCGGCCCCGTGCGGGTGATGGAGAGTCTTTCAGCCGCAGCTCCGCCGAGCCTTTGGCTTACGGAGTTCAAAGACATCGGCGGCAACTTGGTTATTAATGGGCAGGCGATTGATAACCAGACAGTGGCCGATTTTTTAAAGGCATTAGTGAGTTCATCTTATTTTAAAAATGTCGAGCTGGTGGAGACGACCCAAGGCGGCCCAGCGGCTGGGACGTATAAAAAATTTTCCATTAAATCGGTAGTTTCTTATCAATCGACGCCGAGCGCCAGCGCGGTCAAAGGAAGCGTTAAAGCGCCGGCCAAAGCGGAGAAAAAAGGTTGAACGAGCTACTCAACAAGTTACTAGAACGATCGAGCGGGCAGAAAATCGCGATTTTAGCCGCCGTGATTATTTTGCTTGGTGCGCTTTACTATAGCTTCCTTTTCGATCCTCATGCGATCGCCAAACTGGCGGACGAGGTTGAGATCGCGAGAAACGAAAGAAGCAAAAAACAGCTTCAAGCGGCTAACCTGCCGCGGCTTCAAAAGGAGCTAGCCGAGCTGGATGCCAAGCTCAAGCAAGCTGTGGCGCAGCTACCCAATAGAAAGGAGATGGCCGATCTTTTGAACAGCATCTCGAACAAGGCACAGGAGTCCGGACTGGAAGTTCTCTTGTTTCGCCCCCGCGCGGAGAACTATCAGAATTTCTATGCTGAAGTCCCGGTGGACATAATGGTCAAAGGAAGTTTTCACAACGCCATCAATTTCTTCGACGAAGTTGGACGGTTAAACCGGTTGATCAACATAGACAACATCGGCTTCAAGAACCCGACGATCACTGGGGATCAGGTCATCCTGGAGACGACCAGCGTGGCGACTGCGTTCCGTTTCTTAGACGACGCGGAGCGCAAAAAGGTCGCCGAAGAGAAGGCGGCCAAGGGAAGAAAGTAATCTGACGATGGGCAGAGCTTTGAAAATGTCTCTGGTGCTGGTGCTGGTGGTGGCGGCTTTCGTGAGCTCGGCCGGATGGAGAATTATAGCGGCGCAAGAAGACGTCCAGACACCGTCGCAAAAGACAAAAGATGCCGTCGACAAATTCAATGCGGCCCCGGCGGCGATCGGCAAGGCACTGCAGGGTTTGAAAGAGGCCGCGAGAGCAAAGCTTCAGCAAACTTTGGGCGGGAAACGTGAACCGGATGCGAACCCGGATTCGAGTGATCCCAGTCTGCCGAAAACAAAGGACGGGTCGGCCGGGACTGAGCGTTTTTCGCCGGCGGGCAAACGGGATCCGTTTCGACCAGCTACGTTGGACACCAAGGCGAGTTCACAGCGGAGGCAAAACTTGTCGCCGTTGGAACGATTCGAGCTGGGTCAACTCAAGGTTGTTGGGATCGTCTGGGATATTAAAGAGCCAAGGGCAATGATCGAAGACACGGCGGGTTTCGGCTACATCGTGAAAGTCGGCACTCCCATTGGCAGTGGCGAAGGACGGGTGAAAGGAATTTATCGTAGCGAGGTCGTTGTGGAGGAGTCCTACGCCGATTTTTATGGCAACAAAAGGAAGCGCGACATTAGCATGAAGCTGCCTACGGAGTGACCAAAATGATGAAGACGAGAATTGGCTTAGCGAATCTCTTTAGAACGTGGGCTAGCAATGACCTAAACAGATCAGCCCTTTGTCTGCTTCTTATTGGAACGGGTTGCGCAACGATGAGCGTCAGTTGTTCCATGAACGCGGATAAGGATCGCGCCGCCCAAACCGATGCCAAAGCACCGACGTCTTCTCAAAATCAACCAGCTGCCAAAGCACCGCCAAAGGAAGCAAACCCAGCGCTCACTGCCTTGACTCTTCAGGAACTGTCGGTCCGTGAAGAGCGCGGACAGACCACATTGCTCGTTAAATTTTCGCAACCGGTCACGCAGTTCCGTCATTTTCCGCTGCCGCAACCGTCGCGGATCGTTTTGGATATCTTCGGTGAAGCGAAAGCCTTATCGCAGGCCGAGACTTTTCGTATCGAGACTAACTGGGTCGCTGCGCTCCGTCTCAGTGCCACCGACGGTAGCCTCCGGTTAGTGGCGGACATCGCCGCCGCGAACGTGCCGCCGTATACGATCACTCCTGAAAACGGCGGGCTCAAAATCACTGTGGGGGCGCTCGACCCTAATGCCGTGACAAAGAAAGATGTCACCTTAGTTCGGGGCGGGCAGAGGATAGATGTCAGGGCGGCTGAGGCTACATCAACTGGAACTGTCCAGAAAAAGACCGTGACTGCCGATGATCTGTTGAGCACCGATAAAAAGTACACGGGCCAAAAGATCTCGTTGGATTTCAAGGATGCGGACATCAAAAACGTTTTTCGGTTGCTGGCGGAAGTGAGTGGTCTGAACATCATCGTCACCACTGACGTCAATAGAAAAGTTACGGTTCGTCTCGTGGAGGTGCCTTGGGATCAAGCGTTGGATCTAATTGTAGACACGAACGGTTTGGGCAAAGAACAGCTGGGAAACGTCGTCCGTATATCCACTGCCGGACAACTAAAGTCTGAAAAGGACGCGCTCGCCGCTGCCAGGAGAGCTAAAGAGGATTTGGAACCGCTCCAAACCATTTATTTCAACGTTAACTATGCCAAGGTCAAGGATTTGGAATCCAAGGTCAAATCCCTCCTAAGCAAGCGACCCGATGCCGCACTGGTGGCTGATGAGCGAAGCAATACGATCATGGTGCGCGATATCAGGAAAGTCGTCGATGATGTTAATACATTGGTTGCCAAGCTGGATGCGCGCACGCCTCAGGTTCTCATTGAATCGAATCTTATTGAAACGACACCGAGTTTTGCCCGTTCCCTGGGAGCAGAATTAGGCTTGAACTGGCAATCCCTCCAGGTTCAAACATCAACACCTGCCGGCAGCCCGTTTTCGGCAAGTCCGCTTGCTGGTGGACTGTTTACAATTGCTCAGAGCAGACTTGGGGCGATCAGAAATCTATCTTTAAAATTGTCGGCTGCCGAGAACGAGGGAAAGGTCAAGATTATTTCCAAACCTTCGGTCGTGACATTGAACAACATTGCGTCCACTATAAAGAGCGAGCGGATATTGAGGATTGCCCTCCCAAGTTCGACTAACATCGCAAGCGGTAGCGGAGCCGCTGCAGGAACTGCGGTTGCCACTGAAAAAATCCCAGTCGGAATCACTCTGACGGTTACCCCTCAGGTATCGAGCGATGGGTTCGTGTTAATGAATATCAACGTTAAATCAAGTTCTATTGCCAACAATCCCACAGTCAGCGGAGGTGTGGCCGGGGTAATTCCTTTCGATGAGTTGAACCGGGAAGCCACCGCTAACGTCCTCGTGAGAGATGGCGAGACAATCGTTATCGGGGGTATTCTCAAAGACACGGCCCAAGACAACACGAGCGGTATCCCTTACTTGAAAGACGTTCCCGTTCTTGGCTGGCTGTTTAAGAGTTGGAGCATTCAGAAGGACCTCGAAGAACTTGTAGTCTTTATCACGCCGCGTATTGCTGAGGCTGGCTCCGAGAATCTGCCCACGGCAGATGAGCTCTGGCGAGAGCAAATGAAAAAAACCCAGGGCGAGCAGGCGACCGCACCGTCCATCAACCCCTAGCCTAGAAAATCGAATTAGAGTAGGATACCCGCATATCCGTTATTTTACCACGAGTGAGTCTCACCCGCGCGGCCCTTAGGATCCGTGTCCTTGTGGGATGTATTTTAGAAGAGGTGCTCCACGATCTATATGATGGCCGATATGCTTTATCGTAAACGACAGCTCACCGAGGATAGGTAATGGTTTAGACTTCGATGCCTGCGAGACGGGAAGCCGTGAACACAGTAAAAACGTAGGCGTTGAGAGGTCACGATAAAATGCAAGAACGGGCGGTCTCCGCAATCGCACAGCCTTTCCTCGTGTTTTTGCTCGCCGCTACCTCAGTGACTTTACCCTCATTAGTACACCCGGGGGACTCCACGCCTTTCCAATTTGCTCAAGGCTTCAGCTCTTGGCGACCCTACGCTAATCCTAATCGATTGATTTCCGTTGGGATGAATAAAGGGGAAGTTCTTGCGATCGCTGGAGCACCGAATCACGAGGAGTCGTATTACCAATCAGCGGGCGGCCGGCTGGCTAGAGTCTCGGATTGGTATTATATCCAGACCGGCTTGAACCCGGAGACAACTCTGCTCAAGTTCGTGCAAGAAAGCCTGGTCACTATCACGTCGACGCCAACACGGTAACTCTAGCGAACCTTATCGTGCCTTTCATGCGCTCCCCCAGCTCGATTCGGGCTTGAAAGCACCTCTTACTCTCTGTAGTCTAATACGCAATCTGAGGAGTCATTCATGCTGCGTTATTTCACTGCGGGAGAGTCCCACGGCCCTTGTCTGACCATGATTATCGACGGCGTGCCGGCGGGCTTTCCCATCGACGTTTCCAAAGTCAACCATGACTTATGGCGTCGCCAGCAGGGCTACGGCCGCGGCGGTCGAATGCTCATCGAAAAAGATGAAGTCCAGATTCGCTCCGGCATTCGTTGGGGCGAGACACTTGGCTCGCCCGTTGCCCTCGGTATTGAAAACCGCGATTGGAAAAACTGGACCAAGAAGATGTCAGCGGCGCCGGAAGACCGAGATGAAAAGATCGCGGTAACCAAGCCGCGGCCGGGACATGCCGATCTTACCGGTGTTCTCAAGTACGACCGTTCCGACATTCGCGATATTTTGGAGCGCGCCAGCGCCCGGGATACCGTGTCGCGGACGGCGGTGGGTTCGTTTAGCAAGCAGTTGCTGTCGCCGTTCGGCATCCGAGTCATGGGATATATTCGCTCCATCGGCAACGTCGCAGCCAAGATGGGCGGGTTTACGTTTGAAGAAGTCTACGCTCGCTCTGAGGAGTCGCCCGTCCGAACCGCGGACAAGGAAGCCGAAGCCAAGATGATTGACCTCATCGAGGAGTGCAAGAAGAGCGGGGATACTCTCGGTGGCATATTCGAGGTCATCGCCTTAGGACTGCCGCCGGGGCTGGGCACGCACGCGCAATGGGATCGGAAATTGGACGGCCGTCTGGCGCAGGCTCTGATGAGCATTCAGGCCATTAAAGGTGTTGAGATCGGTCTCGGGTTCGAAATGGCGCGCCGCCGCGGGTCGCAAGTACACGACGAAATCTTCTTTGATCCGGCAAAAATGGTGACTGAAGGGACTCCAAGAATCGTCCCGACGGGGTTCTATCGCGGTAGCAACAATTCTGGCGGCACCGAAGGAGGAATGACCAACGGCGCACCGCTGATTGCCCGAGTCGCCATGAAACCGATTTCGACTCTCATGAGTCCGCTGCAATCCGTGGACCTCCGCTCCAAACAGCCGGCGGACGCATCCGTTGAGCGCTCCGATGTGTGTGCTGCGCCCGCGGCGGCCGTGGTGGGTGAATCCGTGGTTGCGTTCGAGCTTGCCGGTGCGTTTCTCGAAAAATTCGGCGGCGACTCCCTACGGGAAATCACGCGCAACTACGAAAGCTACCTCGAACAAATTAAGAGCTACTAACTGTTGTCGCGAGGCGCTATTCAGAACATCGCTTTGACCGGTTTCATGGCCGTTGGTAAGAGCGCCGTGGGGCGGGCCCTGGCAAGAAAACTTAGACGACGTTTCGTCGATCTCGATAGGCTCATTGAAAAAGCCGAGGGGATGAGAGTACGGGATATTTTCAGTCAAAAGGGGGAGTCGTACTTCAGGCAATTAGAAAAGAAGGCGCTTGCAGCGGTCTTGCAACAAGAGGGTCAGGTGATCGCGACCGGCGGCGGAGTCGTAATGGATGAACAAAATCTCAAAATGCTCCGGGAGAAAAGCCTGCTGGTGTGTCTCACCGCCTCACCAGACGTGCTCGTGAAACGAGCAGGAAACGGCGCGAAGCGGCCGTTGCTCAAGGGACTCGATCGCAAGGGGCGGGTTGAGGAACTTTTGAAACAGCGGGAAAAAAACTATGCCCAGGCTCATGCAATCATTGACACGAGCCAATTGACCGTGGAACAGATTGTGGAGAAAATTATCCATCTCTTGAACGTGGAGAAATGAGCTGATGCAAACTTTAACCGTCAATCTCGGCGATCGCTCCTATCCGATCCATGTCGGGGAGGGAATCTTGCCGAGAGCCGGAGAATTTCTCTCGCAGGCGGGTTTGCGTGGAAAGGTGGCAATCGTTACGAATCCCACGGTCGCGCAGCTCTATCTCGATGCCGTTCACGAGGCGCTTACCGACGCTGGATTCGAAATGATTCCCATACTCATTCCCGAAGGAGAGGAACACAAAAATCTAAAGACATTGGCCAGTATCTACGACCGGTTGATTACGGAGCGACTTGAGCGCAATTCATGCGTCATGGCACTGGGAGGCGGGGTGGTCGGAGATGTGGCGGGTTTTATCGCCGCTACCTATCTGCGTGGCATTCCTTATATTCAGGTGCCCACAACACTACTGGCTCAGGTGGATTCCAGCGTCGGTGGCAAAACCGGCGTGAATCATCAGAATGGCAAAAATTTGATTGGCGCCTTCCATCAGCCTCGATCCGTCTTGATCGACGTGACCGTGCTTCAGTCGCTGCCGCCCAGGGAACTCGTCGCCGGACTGGCTGAAGTGATCAAATACGGCGTTATCGAACATCCGGCCCTGTTTACTCTACTGGAAGAAAAGATCGACAAAGTGATCGGATTAGATCGCGAACTTCTGGTTCAAATCATTGCGACCTCGTGCCGCATTAAAGCCAGAGTGGTGGAAAAGGATGAGCGTGAAGACGACTATCGCGCCGTCCTTAATTTCGGTCACACCATCGGCCATGCTTTGGAAGCCGTGACTGACTATCGGAAATACCTTCACGGCGAGGCGGTGGGGATTGGCATGGCTCAGGCAACGGCGATTTCCGTGCATCAAGGATTTTGCGACCAGAGGAGTCTTGAACGGATTCGCAAGCTGATCAGAAAAGCAGGTTTGCCTGCGGACATTCCTCCCGACGTATCGCGGCAAAGCCTGATTCAAAGCATGGAGGTGGACAAGAAATCGGCGGAAGGCAGGATCAAATTTGTCATGTGCGCGGGCATCGGCAGGACTTGTTTTCATAGCCTGGCGCCTGGAGAAATCTTGGCCGCGCTTGGCGCGTAAGTGTTCCAGATTTGAGAAACCGACATGGCAGGGAAGAAAAAAGTTCTGGTGCTCAACGGACCCAATTTAAATCTTCTCGGCAAGCGGCAACCGGAAATTTACGGCCACTTGAGCTTAGAACAGATTAACAAACAAATTCGCGCTCTGGCCAAAGAGCTCGGAGTGAATGTCGAAATTCGACAGTCGAACAATGAGGGCGAGTTGGTCACGTGGATTCAGGAAGCGCCAAAGCAGTTCAGAGCCATTGTTATCAATCCGGCTGCCTATACGCATTCCAGCGTGGCGCTAAGGGATGCTATCACTGCGGCGGGATTGCCCACGATTGAGGTGCACATCTCGAACATCTACAGGCGAGAAGAATTTCGCAAACATTCATACATCGCCGGCGCGGCGGTGGGTCAGATCGCGGGATTTGGCGTGCAGAGTTATTTGCTGGGGCTCCGAGCCGCAGCAGAATTACTTTGAGCCGGTCGCGTTATTCCAAAAACAGCGATCCGGTATCAAAACCTTTCTGGCGCATTTCATCAATCAAAGATTGCCGCTGGCTTTCTAGTTGATTAATCTGATTTCTGAGATCGCTCAGCTCTTTTTGCTTCTCCGTGTAGGCCGGCGGTGCATCAAGAGAAAAAGGAGGAGAGCCGGCGTTCCCTCCAGTTTCGAGTCCCTGCGCCCTGTACTGCGCATCTCTCAACCTGGATAATAAGTCTTCTTGGTGACCTCGGAAGGCTTCCTCACTGGTGAAGAAAGCTGGATCCGAACCTCGATTGCCTCTTGTCTCAGCGGAATAGCGATCTCGCAATTCTTTCAGTCGTTCGGTTAGCTCCCGGATTCTTGTTTGATACTGTTTTTCTTCCTTTGCCTTTTGCTCCGCTGCGCTTTCTTCAGTCGCGGGAAGTTTTCCGGTTGCTATCGGTGGTGTTGATTTCTTTTCCTCCTCAGCTGGCTCTTTAGCTGCAATGGATGTTGGCGGCGCCGGTTGTGAGACATCGAGCGCCGATGGGTCTACTTCACCGCCCTTACGGATCGCTTGAATCTGGTTTTTCTCAATACCGATCTCGCCGCCAAGTCCCTGGAATTTGATCGTTCCGCCTTCCTCACGATAGCTCTGGACGGTGATCCGGCGGCCGTTCTTCAGGATCAACGTGTAATCTGCGAAAGCCGGTACGACGAGTAAATAAAAAACGCCGAAAAGTAGCAGAAAAGTGGGTCGTCCGGTCATGATTTGACAGTATACCACGCCGGCTTGAGCCGTCATACATGCGGCCATCCCACTCTTTCCGTGCCGCGTTTACACACCCCTTAAATCATGTTAGCGTAAAATCTCTCGAGGTTAGCCGCTATGAACCAACCAGCAATGCGGTTCTGTACGCTGTGGCTTTTTCTCATTCTCCTTCCCATTTCTAATTCAGCTTGGGGCGCTGAACCCAAGGTTCAGATCCTCTCTCCCAAAGACGGCAACCGCATCACGCAGGACCAAAAGACGATCTTAGTCAGCGGTAAGGTTGCCAGCGAGGCGGCGCGGTCTCCCAACGTAGATATTTTCCTGGTCATCGATATCTCCGGCAGTACCGCGCTATACGCCGGCGTTGATTTGGGCGATGCGGCTCAGCCGGATAGTCTAGGCTCTTCCGGTTTCCCCAGACCGCAGATCAGCATCGGAGGATTTGGTCTCGGAGGGCCGTCCCCGAGAAATTTGCGGAACTCGGTTCTGGCGGCCGAGGTTGCGGCAGCGCGTCGGCTGCTTGTGCAGCTCAACTCGCAAACCACACGAGTCGGCGTGATCACTTTCAGCGAGGGTGCACGGTTGCTGCAACCGCTGAGTCATGACTTCGAACAGGTTCGTCGTGCTTTAGACGATATTCTGAGGGCGGGACCGAATGGCGGGACGAACATGGTCGAGGGAATCCGCACGGGAATTTCAGAGCTGATGGGATTAGGAACCAGCGAAAAAAGAACCGATGCTGTGAAGGTCGAGTTTCTTCTTACCGATGGGTTTCCGACATTGCCCATCGGCGGAGGGAGACGGATGGCCCCCGAAGATATTAATCTAACGATAAATGCCGCGCGACTGGCGGGCAAGGCGGGCATTAAAGTCCATGTGTTTGCTTTGGGCGAAGAAGCTCTCTCATATCCGGTTGCAGCCGTGGGCATTGCTAAGGAAAGTGGCGGCACTTATACTCCGGTGTCCAGACCGGCGGATGTTCTCGCGGTCGTAGAGAATATCTCGGTGGTTGGCGTGGATTATGTCCAGGTCGTGAACCAAACCATGGGTCAGAAGGCAACGCAGCTTCGGCTCGCGGCAGATGGATTTTTTTCTTCTGCCGTTCCCGTGGTCGAAGGGCGCAACCAGATCGAAGTCATCGCCCGGGCCAGCGATGGTAAGACGGGGCGCGATTCGATCACGATTTACTATCAGCCCGGCACTCAAAAGTCTTTGGAGTTGGAAGTCTTCCTCGAGAAGGAGAAAAACCTCAAACTTCAGGTTGAACGGCTAGGAAAGAGTCAGGAAGAAATCCAGAGAGATGTGGAGCGAGGTCGGGAAAATAGCCTGGGAAATTCGCCGCGGCTGCCGCCTCCGACGGAAGGACCGCCGCGATGATCGATTCGCTCAATAACAATGGCTCAATTCAATGGAACCTAGCGCTTCACCCGTTCGGCTTCGGCGGCGATGGCGATTTCCGAAGCTCCCGCCCGTTTGATAATCGACATCACCTTCACGGTTTCGCCGAGTAACACGTCTTTGTCGCCGCGCAGTATGACGGTCTTATCTGGGCTCGTATTCAGCGCGTCCTTCAATGTCGCCTCCAGGCTCTCCTCGCCCACTTTTTTTTGATTAACATAGATTTCGTGTTTGGGAGTTAAAGTTACAGTTGTCCCGCGGGCCTCCGATTGCGTGGCGACAGCTTTGGGCAAATTCACTTTGCCGCCCGATTCGACCATCGCCGAACTGGTGATCATAAAAATGATCAGTAAAACCAAAAAAATGTCGGTCAAAGGCGTGATGTTGATCTCCGCCATAATTCCGGAGTTCTCATCATTACCGCCGATCGGGGTCATTGCCATGGCATACCTCACAGGCTCATGTGGCGGAGAACTTTCGCGACCTGGATGCGGAAAAGGCCGTTGAGATTGGCTATCCTCGTTTGAAAGTAATTGTAAAAAATGACCGCGATAATCGCTACCGCGAGCCCCAGTGCGGTTGCGACCAGGGCTTCCGAAATTCCGGCGGCGACCACGGCAAATCCTCCGGTTCCGGCAATCGACATACTTTCGAAGGATTTGATAATTCCCACAACCGTGCCGAGTAGACCAATAAACGGCGCGCTGCTGGCGACGGTTCCGAGGATCCACAGATGCTTTTTCAGACTCTGCGTCTCCTCAAACATGGCTTCGACGGCAAGGGCGTTGGCTGTCTCAAGGCGCTGGCTTCCCTCTTTGTCGAGAATGTTCAGGAAAATTCGTCCAGCGGGGCAATGAGAGTTCTGCTTACAGATGGCGATTGCCAAGTCTTGTTGCCCTTTTTTGATGGGTTCCAGGAGCGACTCGGTGATTCGTAGGGTCATTGAGTTGATGTTCCTGAGAGACCAGAGCCGCTCGAGGACAACGGTGACGCTCACAATCGACAATAAGATCAGCGGATAGGTGGCGATCGCGCCCTTGTGGATGATCTCGATGAGGTTCAGACCTTGCTGCTCCATTTTGTTACAGCCCTTCTAAGAACTTCGGAGAAGATTACCTTAAACCAAAATTAATTCAATGTAAGGTTTGCGGGGTTGAGAAGGAAGGCTTTGGATCTCTTATCCTCGGACGCGGATGGATACCGCAAAACGCATGATCATAGGCTCGTTGGCGAGATCCTTTAGAGCTTCCGGGATGGGCGGAAACGGAGAAGCTCGCTTCATCGCCTCGACGGCGCCGGCATTGAGTCTCGAATCAGACGACTCCAAAACTTCCGCTTGCGTCAGCTTCCCGGCCCGATCGAGCGTAAAGCGAACGGTAACTTTGTGGGCGCCGGTAACCTCGTCCGGGTACTTCCAAACCGATCTGACCCGTCTTTCTATTTGCTTTAGATACTGGTCGTAATCCGCATTCGGGATGCCTTTCAGGCCTGTGTTGCTGCCACCACCTGTGCCGGCTCCGGTTCCCGCTCCGCTCAGACCGGTTCCGCTCCGACTCCCTCCCGGAACTCCGTAGGGTCCGGTGCCGCTCCCCGTGCCTTTGAGCGCTCCGGGAATTTGATTTCCTTCCTTCAGTGCTTTGATTCCGGGCTCTTCGCTCATTCCTTTTAGAGCGGCGAGGCTTTTCTGATTCATTTCCAAATCCGACGCAGGGCTACCGGGAAGTTGCCTAGCGGATTCCTTCGTCGGTAGCCGCACCAGCGAGTCGGGTGAGGTCTCCTTCACATTGACGGACTCATGAGGCGTAGCGGTTGCGAGGACTTTCGGGCCTGGAAGCGCAACGGGCTTCGGCGGTGGTGTCGCTTCTTCGATTTGCTCACTTGGAGCTGAACTTTCCACTGAGCCACTGTCCAGCTTTCCGGTTCTTTGCGCGGGAGGCACCGGAACGCCTAGTTTCGGCAGGGTTCGCGGACCGCCGGGGCCTTTGCCTAGGCCCATGCTCTGGTTATCAGAGCCGCCGTCTCTCACTTCCATTAACTGTACCGAAATCGGCGTATCGATCGCAGGCTTTACGATTGAGAAAGTTGCCCGCAAGGCGAGAAAAAACAGCATCGCGTGGAGGAGCAGCGAAGGAATAAGGAAGGGACTGCGAAAAAGGGAGAGGAGGCCGATATCTCCCAAGTATCCGTGTGGTTCTCGGGTCATGTTAATTATCGGGCGTCGGAAACTAACTCTTTGGGATCCGCAGCTGCAGCAGGGAGCTGCTCTTGTTTTGAAAGGAGATCGAGCCCCAGGGCGCTAACGTCCCGTCGGACAATACGGCCGCCTTCGTAGTAGGTCCATAAATCCACTATGCCATCGCCGTTGAGATCCCGTTCCTCTTTAACGACGACTTCGCTGTCTTTCGAAGTGTCATAATAAACCCATAAATCCGGCTGGCCGCGGCCGCTTGTGTCCTTTTCTACGGTGGCGAGCCGACCGTTCTGATACACGGCGCGATAGGTCATCCTTCCTTGCCCGGTTTCGTCGCGCTCTTCTCGGGCGATCTTGTCGCCAGCGTAGTAGAAAATCGTATCCGGCCTTCCCTGTCCTTTGGTATCCACTTCTCGACGCACGAGTTTTCCGTCTTTGAAATAACTCCAGGTATCGACTCTACCGTCGCCTTTGGTGGCTTCTTCTTGGCGCACGATCTCCCCCGGTTTCTGCGGGTTGTAATAAATCCAAAGGTCCGGCACACCGTCGCCGTTAATGTCTTTCACCTCCATATTTTTGAACATCGGCGGAGGAGGAATCACTGCGGGGGTTGATTTGCCCAAGGAGGCGAGCGCAACGTTTTCCGGCGGTTTGTTTACAGTCGGGCTATTCGGGGGTGGACGCTGAGCCTGGGCGACTTGCGCTGCGGGTTGCACCTCGGGCTGTGATCCGGCGGACGAAGTTGAGGCCTTGGCAATTTGGCTTTCTAATCCTCTCTGCCGCTCCAGCTCTTGCTCAATGGCCGCTTCGAGTCGCTGGTCTTTTTGCTGTTCGGATTGAATCTGAGTGTTGATCGCGCCGTAGTATGAATCTGCTGTAATAAGGCCGGCAATTAATCCGAGAATGAGCCCCCCGCCGGCGCCATACGGTCCGCCGATGGAGCCGCCCATCGCCAGGCCTTCCATGGCCCTATTCCATGCGTGTTGCCATCGTTGGGAGCCTGTGACCTGAGGCGAAGACTGCGGCTGGGGCGAAGACGAATTGTTAGCGCTGGGGTAAGGGTATTGAACGGAACCCGGCGGATACTGCACGGGGACGGGATCACAGCCAACCAGCATGATAAAAAGCCCGACTAAAAATAATCCCGAGCGCGTATTCATCGCCTGGACCTTGTTCGCAGATCTTACTTTATTTCACTCGCTGGTACCATTTCCTTCTTAGTATTCACGGCTTTATTTTCAGCCAAGGAGGAAGGACCGTAGCTTGCCATACTTCTGACCTCTTCTTCAACCGAAACGAACGGAGAAGCAACGGAGGGGGGCTCCGCATTGGCGACTTGCTCCTGCCCGACAACTTGACCATCCTTGAAGAGGTATCGACCCGTGATCTTACCCTGGTAGCTCTGATCCTCCAGTTGCTCAACCCGCTCACCGTTCTGAAAATTGACCCAGACATCGACTCGCCGATCAGCATTGGTGTCTGCTTCCTGGCGAACGATTTGACCTTTTTCGTAGAAAATTCTCAGGTCGAAGAAACCATCTCCGTCGGTATCGCGTTCTTCGCGAACAAGCTCATTGTCTTTAAAATAGTAAAGCGTGTCCCACTTTCCAGTTCCCTTTGTGTCCCGCAAGCGTTTCTCGAGTCTGCCTTGAGAGAAATTTTCAATCAGGTCGATACGGCCGCGCCCCGAAGAGTCTTCCTCCCGCCGGATCACTTCGTCACCTTGAAAGTAAACGATCCTGCTTACCTTGCCGTCGCCACGCAGGTCCTCTTCCTGCTTGACCAGCCGGCCATCCCGATAATAGCCCCATAGATCGACTTTGCCGGTGTGCTTGCGATCGAGTTCCTTCCTGACCAACTGGCTGTTTTCAAAGTAGGAAAAACTGTCGGGCTTACCGCTCCCACTTGTGTCTTCGTCTACGCGACTGATTTGACCGTCGCGAAAATAGACTGTGCGCTGCGCAGTGCCGGATAGCTTCGCGTCCTCCTCGCTCCGTACCGGCTGGCCATTTAGATAATAGACCCAAAGACTAGGTTTGCCAGCATGGATGGTATCTTGGCCTTTCCTCTCAATCTCGCCCTTGGCGTTAAAAAAAATCCAGGTATCGATCCGGCCATCATTCTTGCTGGCAATCTCTTCGCGCCCAGGCTTGCCACCTTCGTAGTAAACGAAAATATCGGGTTTCCCATCAAAATTGACATCTTGCTCGACCCGCTCGATTTGACCTTGCCGGTTATAGTAGGTCCAACGATCCATCTTGCCGTCGCCATTGGTGTCGCGCGCTTGGCGGATAACGTTGCCTTGCTCATCATAATAAAAGCTCGCCACCGGCTGTTGGCTGCCTGCGGGGTGAGAGGTTAAAGCGATAGATAAAAAGATCGGTAGGAAAAGGGCGGCGTTAAATAGATACCGCTTCATCGCACTTTGTTAGACGGCGATGTAGATACAACACTAAGCAGACTTCGAGGAGTCGTGGTTGTCTTTCGGGTTGTCCGAGCTTTCAAGGGGAACTCTCTCGGAATCGTTCACCGCTTTTTTGAATCCCCTGATGGCTTCTCCGAGAGATTTTCCCAGATCGGGAAGCTTGCTCGGACCGAAAACGATCAAGGCGATCACGAAGATAACAATGAGTTCCGGCATCCCAATGCTTCCGAACATATGCTACCCCCTACTTAGATTTGTACGCTACGCCCTGACGTAAGGGATGTCAATGCATCCTCGTCCGCACGTAGAGGTGACAATATCGTCATCGTCCCTAAATCAATGGTAGTCACTTGGGCCATCATACAGCTCTGCTAGAAACTGTGCCGTTCTATCATTCATTAGTGGTTCCAGGAACACCGGGGGTTCGGAAGAAGAGCAGAGAACTTTCGCGATATTGTGTTCAATGGAGAACTAGGTTATAAAACGCCTCATGTGTTATCGGCCCATTGTGGAGATAATCGTGGGTCTTTGGCTCGCGGTGAACCTCTTGGGCTGTCTAGCGGTTGACGACTCCGATCTTCATATCGCCTCGTCGTCAACGATGGTTTCGACCAGCCTGGATACTCCCGACGACTTAAAGCATCAGTCAGTGTTTCCCTTGCCTGTTCACGGCGTCGCGTTTAACGCTACGTGCGATCCTAGTTCGCTGCGGAATGGCTTTCTAAGAACGCCGCCGGTTTCAAGGCAAGATTTCAAGCCTCACCGGGTAAACTGCGTATTTCTCTTGTGACCTTCTGACATTTCCGGGTCTCGTGAGCTCCGCAGCCATGACTAGGAACATGCCGGCGCTCTCGAATCCAGTGACTGTTTACTACCACCCCGGTTTACGGGCTGAAAGGAAAACTTTTATGAATGCGAGAACGGTCGTCAGAAGGCAAGAGCGGGCGCAAAAATCAAGCATAAAAAACTTCGACCGCAAACACGAAAATATTCCGGCTCCAAGCAGCAGGCCGCAGCTCAAGAAAATACCGCTGCTCGATTTGACCCGAAAATACCGGTCCATTGAGGCTGAGCTGCGGCGGCAATGGGGCTCGGTTTTTTCTTCAATGAAACTGTTGAATGGATCAAACCTTTCGGCGTTTGAAGGAGAATTCGCCGCTTATTGCGGCGTAAAGTATGCCGTTGGTGTCGCCTCCGGAACTGATGCCATTTATCTCTCTCTACAAGCCTTGCGGATTTCCACCGGGGATGAAGTCATCTTGCCTGCCCATGTGCCTGCCCCGGTGATCGAGCCGGTTATTGCCGCGGGCGCCAAACCGGTTTTAATCGACAAAGCCGTAGGCGATTATGGACCCGATCTGAATGGCCTGAGGAAAGCTATTAACCCTAGGACCAAAGCAATCTTGGCGGTCCATATGTTGGGACTTCCTTGCGATATGCAGGCGATACTGGAAGTTGCCCAGAAGCGCAATATCCCGGTTGTCGAGGATGCTTCGCAGGCACAAGGTGCTGTTTACAAACGTCGGCGCGCGGCGGGCTGGGGCGCAATCACCCCCATGAGCCTCGGGCCCGTTAAGAATTTAGCCTCTTACGGCGATGGTGGAGTGGTGTTGACCAATGACGAACAGTTGGCGCAATACGTCCGACTTCTCCGGGTGCATGGTCAAGCCGAGAAGTACGATCATAAGATTTACGGCTGGAACAGCCGGCTAGACGAGCTTCAGGCGGTCGTGCTGCGGCTCAAACTTCCGACATTGGATCGAGACAATGCCAGACGAGCGGCCATTGCGGCTGAGTATTCGAAATGTTTCGCTGATTTGCCCGTGATAACACCGCCGCAGTTTTTTGATCGTACCAGCGTCTATCATCAGTATGTCGTGGAGACTCCACACCGCGACCCTTTGCAGAGATTCCTGGAAAGCAACGGAATCGGCACAGGCATCTATTATCCGGTGTCCCTCCACCAGCATCAAGCGTGGAAAGCCAAAAAACTCCCGGCCTATTCCCTGCCGGAAGCCGAGCGGTATGCGCGCGAGAATTTAGCTATTCCGGTTTTCGCCGAGCTGAACGATGAAGTGCGCGAGTATTTCTCATCCAAGGCTTGAGAGCTCTTGCAGACCCTAAGGTATTCCGTCGTGGCGCCCATGCACAACGAACAGGGGAACGTGCGGGCGCTCTACGATGCCATCAAGAAGGCAATGGACAAATTGGGCCAACCCTACGAGATCGTGTTTGTCAACGACGCCAGTAGCGACCGGACCCTTGCTGAGATGAAAGAGATTCAAGGCCGCGATCCTCATTTTCATTTTGCCGACTTGGAGGCTAACGTAGGGGAGAACTGGGCTTTGCTGGCGGGAATCTCCAGAGCGGTGGGTGAAGTCATCATCACCATAGACGGCGATTATCAAAATGATCCCGCCTATATTCCCGATCTGCTGAAAAAACTCGCCCAAGGCTATCGCGTGGTTTCCGGCCGGCGCAAAGATCGCGCCGCCGCTTTCTGGACCAAACGCCTCCCCTCGCAAGTCGCCAACGCTATGATCCGACTCGTCTCTGGGGTCCCTGTGCACGATTGCGGCTGCGGCCTTAAGGCTTATCAGAGAGAGGTTTTAGAGGGTAAGTTTGTTCCGCAGGGTTTTATGAACCGATTTTCGCCGGTTTCTCTCGGCGTGAAGCGGCATGAGTTCTCGGAGGTTGAGATCGTTGACCGCGCGCGAATCTCAGGACAGTCCCACTACGGTCTGAGCCGGATCTTTATCGTGCTGCGGGACCTGTGGGTGCTGCCATTTGTCATCCGTGGCGCGGCAAGTTGGCAAAGCAGGTTACGGTTTATATTTGTGCTCTTTGTGGCCGGTGCTCTGATATCTGCATTTCAGAATCGTTGGGTGTGGGCTGTGACGATGATGGCGTTCGCTGCGGTTTCCTGCTCCAATGTTTTGAATCTTAGACGGTTTGTCGAGGCCCAGGCGAAGCCAAAGTTTCGAATTAAGGAGTTTAGGTAAGTTGATGGGAAAGAAAATAAACGTAGGTTTCGTCGGCGCAGGCTATTGGGGGCAGAAGCTGCTGCCAAAATTCTTATCCGCGCCCGACGCAGCGGTGCGCGTGGTTTGCGACATTCATAGCGGCAATCGCGCCGCGGTTCAACAAAAGTTTCCCCAGATTTCCACAGCCGAATCGTGTGAAGCTGTTCTCACTGATCGGGAGCTCGATGGAGTGGTCATAGCGACTCCGCCAGCGAGCCATTTTTCTCTGGCAAAAAAAGCGTTGGACGCGGGAAAACATGTCTGGGTGGAAAAGCCCTTAGCTCTGCGCTTAGAAGAGGGCCGTGATTTGGTTCAGTTGGCGCGGGCGAAAAAAACCGTCCTCTTCGTGGACCACACGTTCCTTTATGATCCGGCGGTCACGATGATACGAGATATGATCCGCCAAGGGGAGTTGGGCGACATTTACCATCTCTATTTGCAGCGTCTCAACCTTGGAAGAATTAAGCGTGACTCCAACGTCTGGTGGAATTCGGCTCCTCACGACGCCTCTATTGTTTTGTATCTCTTAGCGAGTCGGCCCAAGAGTGTTAACTTGCACGGCTACCGTTATCTCCAGCCCAATCTGGAAGACCTTAACCTGGCTGTCATCGAGATGTGCGACGGGACCTCGGCGTTTATCTACCACAACTGGCTGTATCCGGAGAATACGGCCAAGCTGACCGTCATCGGCAGCAAACGCCTGCTTGTCTACGAAGGCAAATTCGAAAAACGATCGGTAACGGTTTACGATTACGAGGTGGAAGATTCCATGGATGGCGGGCGATTGATGGACGGATTGCCGACGACAATTCCCTCGAAGATGATTGCCGAACGTGAGCTGCAAGGCTTCCAAGATCAGGAACCCCTGGCGGCCGCCGTCAAAGATTTCCTAGAAAGTATTCGGGATAGCCGGGCCCCGTTATCTCACGGGGAATTCTCGCTCCAGGTGCTTGCTGTTCTCGAAGCCGGAGATCGGTCGGTTCGATCAAACGGCGAAAAAATTCCCGTCGAGTTCTGATTTTTCAAATCCTCGCAGGTCGACCCGTTCAGGGTTAAGCTTTGGGATTGCATGGAGCAAGCGCGTGATTGTTATCCCGTTCAAGAATGAGTTGAGTTTCTTGGGATTACCATACAGCAAGAACTTTTCATGATTCATAAAAGGACAAGTTCAGAAAACTTAGCAAAGCAAACTGATACGAGCGGTTTCGGTGAGCGCGGCTGGGCCTGGTTTCTCTGCCTCGTCTGTTTGGTTGTCTTGTTTTCTAATATTGGCGGCGGCGCTCTGTTCGAGCCGGATGAAGGAAGAAACGCGGAAAAGGCCAGGGAGATCTTGCTGCTCGATAGCTGGGTGACGCCCTATCAAAATTTTCTGCCAACGTTGGATAAGCCCATTCCCTACTATTGGTTGGTTGCTTTTTCCTTCAAGCTCTTTGGTCTCTCTGAATGGTCGGCTCGGCTGCCTTCCGTGTTGGCAGCCCTCGGGTGCGTCTTTCTGGTCTACCGATTTGCCCGCCTTCAATGGGGATTACGGGAAGCTTTGTGGAGTTGTCTCATCCTCGTCACGAGCATTGAGTTCTTCGTGCTCTCGCGCGTCGTCATCTTTGATATGACCCTGACATTCTTCATTACCTTGGCCCTTTTTTCATTTTACGTAGCCGTCCAGCTCGATCATTCGAGATCTGCGAAGCTCTACTGTTTACTTATGTACGCTGCCATGGGAGCCGGCACCCTGGTTAAGGGTCCTGTCGCGCTGGTTATCCCCGGCATCGTGATCTTCTGTTATCTCCTGCTTTCGCGTAAATGGTTCTTGTTAAGCAGAATGCATATCTTGCTCGGTGCCTTGGTCTACTTCGTTGTCGTTGCGCCATGGTACCTGTGGGTGGAAGCGAGAAATCCGGGCTATTTGAGATACTTCTTGTGGGAGGAGCATTTCGTTCGCTATCTGACGCCTCGCTTCAGCCGGACCAAGAGCTGGTATTATTTCTTTGGGGTTTTGGCGGTGGGATTCTTCCCGTGGAGCTTGCTCATCCCCTTTACGGTAAGGAATCTCTGGAAGCGCACCTTTAGTGACGCGAATTTCTTCTTGCTTCTTTGGGTGATATTACCCTTCACTTTCTTCTCTGCGTCGAATGCAAAGCTACCCCATTATATCTTGCCTATCTATCCGGCCCTGGCGATGCTGACCGGCTGGACCGTGGCGGTTGAACTCGACGGCGCATCAAAGCGACGATGGTGGGTACTATACCTGCCTTGGATTTTCACGCTGGGGTGTTTTCTCTACCTTCTCATCGGGGCGGCATGGCCGAATCTCTTGCCGAGCCACATTAGCGCGGCGGTGACTCAAAAGGTCCACTTGGTGGCGCTGTACGGCGTCGTTAGCTTGCTCGTTTTCGCGGTTTTTGCGGCCGGCGATTTGCGGAAGGTTTGGCGAGACCAAGGCGCCGCCTATGCTTGTACGGCGATCGGTCTTGCGCTCTTTTGGGTCTTGGTCGGACAGATCATGACGGTAGCTTCGTTCCATCGGGCGTCGAAGTCATTGGCGGAAGAATCAGCTCCCCTGATCAGCTCTGAAGATCGTATTGTGTTTTACGATACCTACGTCGAAGGGATGCCGTACTACCTGCGCATTGACAAGCCTATCTGGCTGGTGCAGGCGCGGGAAAAAGGAGACGTGATGGGCAGCTATTACGTGGCGGAGCGGCATCCAGCTCCGGCAGCGGGCTATGGTCAGGTGCTTTTTACGTTCGAAGAATTCGCTGAGCAATGGAAGAAAAATGCAGGGCCATTAAAAGTCTTCCTGAAAGAGAAGAATCTCGCTAA
>VBKE01000203.1 GCA_005879605.1 Deltaproteobacteria bacterium | reverse complement strand
TGGCTCCGCCGGCGATATCGAAATAGCGGCAACGCGTCTCGAGGCCGACGACTTCGCATTCGGGATGTCCGGTTCGGTCTACATCACCACGCATCCCGAACACACTCTGGTTCGCCTCGACCCTTCAGGCGCTCGCACAACATTGGCTGGCCCCGAACAGGGGATGGTCGGAAGCACGGCCTGCGCCTTCGGAAGAGCGCCCAGCGACGAGAAGGTGCTCTATGTTACGACCGATGGCGGCTTTCTGATTCCCCACGAAAGCGGCATCGAGGACGCCAAGCTCGTACGGATGGAAGTCGGCGAATCGGGCTGGCCCCTGCTGCAAGGAGTGTGACGGAAATGATCCGCATAGCCATCCTAGACGATTATCAAAATGCGTCGCTGGAGATGGCCGACTGGTCACCGCTCGCCGGGCGCGCCGTGATCACCGTTTTCAATGACCATTTGTCAAATTTCGACGAAATCGTCGAGCGCCTCCTGCCGTTCGACGTGGTCTGCGTAATGCGCGAGCGAACACCGCTGCCCCGCAACGTCATTGAGCGCCTTCCCAATCTCAAGCTCATTGCCTCGACGGGACCTGTAAACGCGTCGATCGATGTCGCCGCCGCGGGCGATCATGGGATCGCAGTGGTTCACACGGGGTATAGGTCGGACCCGACGATCGAATTTACCTGGGCGCTGATCTTGGCCTCTGCGCGACATATCGTGACGGAGAGCAACTCCGTCCGATCCGGCGGCTGGCAGCAAACAGTGGGCACGGATCTCCGTGGAAAGACCCTGGGCGTTCTGGGACTTGGGCGGATTGGATCACAGGTCGCGCGGGTCGGGAGCGCTTTTGGAATGAATCTGATTGCCTGGAGCCAGAACATGACGCCCGAGGCCGCCAAAGCCGCGGGCGCAATCCTGGTTTCCAAGGACCAGCTGTTCGAGCGGGCCGATATCCTGACGATCCATTTGGTGTTGAGCAGCCGTACGCGCGGCCTGGTAGGGGCCGCGGAGCTGGAGAGAATGAAGCCAACGGCCCTGTTGATCAATGCGTCGCGCGGGCCGATCGTCGAAGAGCAAGCTTTGATCAGCGTGTTGAAGAACAAGCAAATCGCCGGCGCGGCGATCGACGTATTCGACATTGAGCCGCTGCCTCCGTCTCACCCCTTCCGGACGCTGGACAACGTACTGGCAACGCCGCATATCGGCTACGTATCGCACGGTCTTTACAAGACGTTCTACGAGGATACCGTCTCGAATATCCGGAAGTGGCTCGACACCCATTAGGCACCCGTAGCATGAACGTAGTTTAACTAAGAGCAAAAACATGGCTGAGTCGAAGGAAGCACGAAACAAGGCGCTGGTTCTGAAGGCATTCGACACGTTGTTCACGATGTTTGGCACAACGTTTCCTGTGTAGATAGTTTCGCCCGTTTCGGCTGCTCGATAACGCGTTTACGAAAGTGTTCCGGGAGAAACAAATGAACGAGTTGTTAGCGATCGCGTTGGATGCGCACGGCGGGTTGGATCGCTGGAATAAGCTAAAGGGCTTGATCGCCGGAATGTCCATTTCGGGCTCTACATGGGTCATCAAGGGACAACCATATCTCTTCAACAACATTCGCATCGAAATGCCGATTCGCGAACAACACATGGTTACCCATCTAGTCGGCCAAGGGCGAAAATTAATATTCGACCCCGATCGAGTCGCGGTTGAGACTGAAACGGGTGATCCGCTTTTCCAACGGTTAAATCCGAGGGCTTCGTTCGAAGGGCACTTGTTCGAGACACCGTGGGATGAGTTGCATGCTACATACTTTTGCAGTTACGCGCTTTGGACATACCTGACGATACCATTTCTTTACACCTACCCTGGCTTCTTCGTTGAGGAAATCTCTCCTTGGAATGAGAACGGCGAAGAATGGCGGCGCCTAAAGGCGATATTCCCCGATGGCGTCGCGACCCACACGAAGGAGCAAGTCTCCTACTTCGGGCATGACGGTCTTCTGCGTCGGCATCAATATACGGTAGATATTCTCGGAGCCGCTCGAGGTTTGAACTACGCCTACGACTATCGCGATATCGATGGGATCAAAGTTCCTACTCAGAGAAGAATCTACGGAGACGATGGGGGAGGACATCGAATTCCGAATCCTGTGCTGATTTCGATCGACATCAGCGAGATGGAGTTTGTAGAGGGCTGAGGCGAAGCTTTTAACTCTGTTATGTTCCGCTGAAGTCCGAAAGATTAGATCGGGTCGGAGAGTCGCCGCGTGTCCAACGCGATGCCAGGGGAGGCGGTGACAAGTTTCAGCGTTGACCAGGATGTCGACGAATCGCCGGTGAACACACAGGAAAAGAACGTAACCGACTTCGATAAGGAGAGTTTCAATATGCCTCTCAATGGTGAATACGAACCGAGCCCCAGCGAACGGGTTCGCCGGCAGGTGGAATTGTATGAAGCGACCAATGGCGCCGAGGGCGGCACGCAAAACGGCAAGCCGGTGATTGTGCTAACCAGCCAAGGCGCAAAGTCCGGCAAGATCCGTAAGATCCCTCTGATGAGGATCGAACACAACGGCGTTTACGCCGTAGTCGCTTCTCATGCAGGCGCACCCAAGAATCCGTTCTGGTATTACAACCTCGTCGCCAATCCGCTTGTCGAGTTGCAGGATGGTTCGGTCAAGCACGAGATGCGCGCCCGCGAAGTCTTCGGCCAAGAGAAGGCCGAGTGGTGGAAGCGGGCCGACGCCGCTTATTCAGAGTTTCCCAATTACCGGGCGCGTGCAGGCCGCGAAATTCCGGTGTTCGTTATCGAGCCCGTCCCGGCTTGAGGAGACTCCGCATCTTTAAAACGAGAACCCTCATAGCTACAACCATTCGCCGGCGAAATTGGCGCCGTAAGCTTCACTTGTTCACGAAGCGTATATGTGCCGGTGACCTCTGTCACTCAACGAACGTCAAACTGCCAACCGCAATTGCTTCAGACCAGCATTTGTCTCGTCCCCCAATCTCGTGAGTCAACGCTTCACTCATCTACTGCAATGATGTTTGGCCCCGTATCTTTGACCAAAAGACGGATGTCATTAGAGGTCGCCATATAATCGAGTATAGAGAGTCCAGAGCGCTTCTTCGCCTCGAATCAACCCACCGGTGCATGAATGCCTTCAATGAGCGATGAGATGCTCGTTACGTTTTGACGTAGCGGAATGCTAAACTCTAACCATGAATTCTCAACCAACAGCCAGCGCGAGCAGTTTACCCCGATTATCGCGCGCGGAACTGAGTCTTAGTGGAACCCGAATCTCGCCAGGACTGGGAAGCGGCACAGCTTGGGTGGCAGGTGACATACTCGACTGCAGCGCAGAAGCGCATCGCATCGAGCCGCATCAGGTGGACGCTGAGCTGGGGCGAGTTCAACGGGCGTTCGCGCAGGTGGCAGCTGAGTTGGAAGAATCAGCGCGGCGCATCAGTGAACAGATCGATCCAAGCCTGGGCGAGATATTTCGCGCCCACCGGTTAATGCTGGAGGGCCTCCTGTCATCGAACGAGTTTGAAAAGGAACTGCGAGGGTCCTTAACGACTGCCGCGGAGGCAGTCAAGAGAGTCTTTCGCAAATGGGAAGCGAAGTTCGCTGCGATCCAGGATGAGACGCTTCGCGAGCGAACCGACGATATCGTCGATTTGGCCCGGCGAGTTTTGCGCCAACTGGAAGGCGCGGATGCTTTCGGACTCGCCGCCATGCCGGTAGGTAGCGTGCTGGTAACCCAGCGGCTGCTGCCCTCAGATGTCGTCGCCCTCTCACCGCGAGAGGTGAAAGCGATTGTCGTTGAGTCGTTAGGGCAAGGCTCACACGCCGCTCTGATCACCCGTGAAAAAGGCATACCCACCTTAGCCGGATTGCCCGGACTACTCAGCCAGATTCGCAGCGGCGATGAGGCGCTGGTCGATACTTTTCGCGAGGCACTAATAATTTCGCCCAGCCCCGACACACGTCGGGCCTTTGACCATCGACTCGAAGAATATCGCGCCAGCCTATTGACCTGTAAAGGGAACTGCCGCAAGCCTGCTATCACGCGCGATGGCCAGAAGATATCTGTCGAGGCGAATCTTGCCGCACACGCGAGCATCGAAACCGTCATCGAAAACGGCGCTGACGGTGTTGGTTTGTTTCGCATTGAGGAGCTCTACTTCGCGCGCGAGCTACCGCCCTCGGAAGAGGAGCTTTTCAGCGAACTGCAGCACCTCGTTGCTCCTCTGCGCGAGAAACCGGTGACGATCCGCCTGCTCGACGCCGGCGGCGACAAGGCGATTCCGTCCCTGCGGCTGCCGTTCGAGTCAAACCCGCTCCTCGGTAAACGCGGTGTGCGGCTGTTGCTCGACTATCCGCAGCTTGCGCGCATATAGCTTAAAAGCTTGCTGCGACTTGCTAAGGTCCAAGACATTCGCATTCTCGTGCCGATGGTCACCTTGGAGCGTGACATGCAACAGATGCGAGAACTGCTTGTGGCGGTCGCTCACGAAATGGATATCGAAAACCTTCCCTCCCTCGGCGCAATGATCGAAACACCCGCGGCTGCGTTGACCGTCGGGCAAATCGCAAGGCACGCCGATTTCCTTTCCGTGGGGACAAACGATCTCACCCAGTACACTATGGTCGCCGGACGCGATAATGCCACAGTGAGTGGCTATTATGAGGACACCCACCCATCAATGCTTCGGTTGCTCGGCATCATCATTGCCGAAGCTTCAGGCAAGCCGGTCACGATTTGCGGCGAGATGGCGGGCCGAGAGGATGTAATCCCAACGCTACTGGAAATCGGCTTCCGCGCGCTCAGTATTTCCCCTCCGCTGATCCCGACAACGAAGGAGCTAATCAGATCGATTGATACCAGAAACCCGTCAGGTAGAAGCGGGGCGATTCTCGGTATTACGCAACCCACATTTCGGCCACAAAACACGTCTTGCATCCTGCTGGGTGGGGGGGTTGGCTTCTTTCCTCCGGACGGCCGTTGCACATCCTCGTGAACAGCGCAGGGATTGGAGGCCTCCCGCTCACACGATGTTCGATAGTACGAAGTCCATTTTGCAACAAACCACCTTGGGGTGCGTCCTACTCTTTGCTCGTCTTCGGCCTGCTTTGCGCCAGGCTCACGGGTGAGCCACTTGACGCCTACCTTAATATAAAGTATCTTGAGATCAAGGTAACGGATGATGAGAATAGATAAACTGGAATCGTTGACGGGTGGCAGTGGCGTTCACGTTTTTCTGGTGTTGTGGAAGGCGGCGCGTGCGGCTCAGGCCTATGCCGAAAAGAGCATCTCGGAGTTGGAGATGTGCGGCAGCGACTTCGCCGTGCTCGAAGCTCTGCTGCACAAAGGGCCGCTTCCCGTTAACGAGATCGGAAAGAAAGTTCTGCTGACGAGCGGCTCGATCACAGTCGCGGTGGACCGCTTGGAGACGAAGGGGTTGGTGGAGCGACGCGCTCACGGCACCGACCGGCGGGCCAAGATAGTTCATTTGACGAAGGAAGGCAGAAAGCTGATCACTCGCGCCTATGCCGATCACGCCGCCGACATGGAACGACTCGCGTCCGCCTCCCTGACCAGGGCGGAGCGCGAGACGCTCATCGGCCTGTTGAAGAAGATCGGCTATAAGGCCGCTGGCGCGTCAGGACAAAGTAAAGAAGAGGGTAACGTATAAGTCGTCAACAAATGAATTAAGACTAGGAGGGTTAGCTTATGTCACAAACAATAATCGCAGGTACGAGGTTCGGGTCGGCTTCGACCGGGAAAATTATTAACGTTGGGTTGTGGATCTTGCAGATCGCGGCTGCCGGGATGTTCCTGATGGTCGGCTTCTTCAAGCTCTCCGGCGATCCACGGATGGTCGCGCTGTTTGACGCGATCGGGTTAGGCCAGTGGTTTCGCTACGTGACCGGCTCGTTGGAAGTCCTGGGCGCGCTTCTGCTCTTGATCCCGCGCCTGAGTGGGCTGGGCGCGTTGTTGCTCATGGGCGTGATGCTCGGTGCGGTGCCAACGCACCTCTTCGTCGTCGGCGGTAGCCCGCTGTCGGCGATCACTCTCTTGATCGTCACGGGCGTCGTCGCGTGGGGACGACGCAAGCGGACGATGAATTTTTTAGCCGAGATACGTTAAGGATAGAGTATTTGTAACAGACTGTAAGGGAGAAATTTATGCTTAGAATTGCCATCATCATTGGAAGCACGCGGCCCGGCCGCAAGGCCGAGGCCGTGGCCAAATGGGTTTACGAAATCGCGCAAAATCGCAGCGACGCCGAATTTGAACTTGTTGACATCAAAGACTTCGACCTGCCGCTCCTCGACGAGCCGGTGTCGCCGATTATGGGCCAGTACACCCACCAGCACACCAAAATCTGGTCGGCGAAGATCGCGTCCTTTGACGCCTACGTCTTTGTGACTCCCGAGTATAACCACGGGACCTCGGGCGCACTCAAGAACGCCATTGATTTCCTCTACCACGAGTGGGTCAACAAAGCGGCTGGATTCGTCAGCTACGGCGGCGCCGCCGGGACCCGGGCGGTCGAGCAGCTACGCCTGGTGCTGGCCGAGGTGCAAATCGCCACGGTCCGCAACCAAGTCTTGCTCTCCCTGTTTACCGACTTTGAAAACTTCAGCGTCTTCAAGCCTGCTCCCCAGCACGAGAAGTCTGTCAACGCCATGCTCGAACAGGTCACCGCCTGGGGCAGCGCGTTGAAAACGCTACGCGAGAAACAAAAATAGAATGTAACACACATCAAATGGCAGTTTTCGAGGGCCGTTGGCTGCCACTTTCGGCCAACTGGCTAACTGCCACGATGCGCGAAACCCTGTCGAAGAGTCTGACGGTGCGCGACTTCATCGACAATCGAATTTGCCGCCGTCCGTTCGTTCGCGCGGACATGGACAACGGACCTAAAGGATCGCCGCATTCGCGTGAACGCGGTGAGCCCAGGCTCCATCGACACGCCCGGACTGAGCGACCTGCTCGCTTCCGCAGAAACGGGCCAGCAACGCTTGAAGATGCTTTCCAACAGTGTTCCGCTCGGCAGGTTCGGTACATCCGATGAGATCGCGAAGGCCGTGGTGTTTCTCGCATCTGACGACAGCAGCTACATCACGGGAACGGAACTGTTTGTGGACGGCGGCTTCGCACAAGTGTAGGCCGGGACCGAAAGCAATATGTCGAGTCGGTGGCGCGCACGAGCCCCGATATTCAGTTTTCCGGTGTTACGGTGCTGACACCCGACGAACACGGGCAATTGTCCACATCGCCAACCCTCTCAACTCAAGAAAGAACGAGCTACTTTCCCTGGTCCAGCTCTACAGATCTCTCGGTGGAGGGTAGCGATAATAAGATATGCGGCATATGGATAGTATGACCCGCCAGTAAGCGCCGAAATGTCGACTTCTTTGTCGATGGCTCGACACCCTGCTTCGTCACGATCCTTCTTGACAGAGTGCGCCAGTCTTTAAGTTTCTGATTGCAAACCGTTTAAGTGATTCGGTATGTGCGTGTTACATGGCACAGTCCTTGCCATAACTAGTCGAGTAGGGAGGACGATATGGAAACTCACATTGCTGACATCACCCACGTCATTCAACTCGCAGTAGCGACAGTTTTCTTGCTCAGCGAGGTGGCGTCACGCCGCTGCGGATTCGTGTCGATTGAAGGTTTCCGATGGAATCACGACTCTCGAGATTTGTTAAACGACTTGAGATAATGCCATGCTTTTTTGGCTGCACCGTGTCTAAAGATTAGAGCGAATAAATGGGAAGGGTAATCTAATGAAAAGAGCTTTCTTGACAATTATGCTTTTATGTTTGTTTGTCCTACGCACCCATGACGGACAAGCACAGGAATATATTCCCGGTTATTACGACCAATATGGAACTCAGTTGTATGCGCAACAGTATGATCCGTATAACGAGTTGGAGACGATGCATTATAATCAGTTGTATCCGCAACAGTATGATCCGTATTACGAGCTGCAGGTGATGCACTACAAGTTATATGCGCCGCAATTCCAACCTTACCAACTGTATCCATACCCGCCTTATCAAATATATCCACCCTGCTGCGTTCCAGGAGGATATTAATCCCGGCTCCGCTTGGACGGATAGTTAGAGAGTTTGAAGGAGCCAACTATAACAAAATGATGATTTATAACACACGCAGAAAAAAGGGCTTTCGGTGCCTGTTTGCTTTGGTAACCGTCGCTACTTTGGCTGTACCCTACGTTGCTTTAGGTGCTGGTCCTGTCTTCAGGAACTCAGGGACCCCCAGCGTCTCGAGTTCGCACCGGCAACATTCCTTTTCACGCCCTTTTCACCGCTTTGGATTTTTTGGTGGGGATGGACTCGACGATCAGGGCGTCACCGTTATTGAGCAGGTTCAACCTGCACCAAGCACCGAACCGAAACCCGCCGAAAACCGCATCTACGTTCCGCCACACTGGGTGGATGGTGGTTACGGAGTGCAGGTCTTACAGCCAAGTTACTGGACCGTTCCGAAGCAAGCGGCAGAGCATTGACCCCCGCTTGCGCGGTCGCATGATGTTTCCTCGATACGCTGCGATCTCCGTTACCCGTCCAAGACCGGCGGATGATGATCTATGCGATCCCGCATATGATTTGTATCTTGCCGCGTAGATAGAGCAACGCATGTGCTCGAACAGACCAACGTCGGGGAACGTCTAAAAAATGTGCGAATCAGGAGCGTCTCATATGTTGCAGCTTGGTTTCGGACGGACTGTGCCGAAGGATCCTCGACTAAATATCGGCACGGGCGAAATGTCGACACTTTCTCCAGCGGTCCCGCGTCTAAATTTTCCCTGTACTCAATCACTTGCCAACGATCTCCACTTTGGCAGATCTTTTGCCTTGCATCTATTCACCGACATCTCTAGAGAAGAGGATTTTCCCGTGTATGGACATCAACAAATCGGGAACACAAAAAGAGGGCTTGCTCATTGAAAAGAATGATTTGAATCGCCTATGGATATTGCGAAAGGTTTCAGCTTCGTTATCGAAAGGATACAACAAAATGAAAAAAAATCTTCATCCGACAGTTCGTCAGGTTGTTTTTAAAGACGTTTCTTGTGATTTTTCCTTTCTTGGAACATCAACGATGGATTCAACAGAGACCATTAAGTGGGAAGACGGCAAGAGCTATCCGCTGATCAAGGTTGAGATATCATCGGCGTCGCATCCGTTCTTCACTGGGAAACAGCGTGTTCTCGATAAGGGAGGTCGCATCGATCGTTTCAAGAAAAAATACGGAAAGAAGTGAATTGTCCCAGGCGCATCACCCGGATAAGCGGTAACGCCACGATGTCGGCCGGGAAGTCAAAACGGAAATTCCGTTAAGCACGCGTAGCTGAAGCGGTCCAAATTAAATGAAAGATGATCAGTCCCTCCGTAAGTCTTAATGTGATCTGGAGAACTACCCAGATGAATCATGCAAGGAGGCTTTATGCGTTTCGGATTTGCACTGCCACAGGCGGGCTCGGCGATTGGACCGGAGGGGCTGGTCACGGCGGCAAAGCGCGCCGAAGATTTGGGTTTTGACAGCCTATGGGTGCTTGACCGGATACTGTGGCCGGTCAACCCGAAAGTCCCTTATCCGATCGGCGATGGCTCCCTGCCCGTCAAGTACAAAAACGTGCTGGATCCCTTGGAGACGTTGACGTTCGCCGCCGCGCACACACGGCGCATCGCGCTCGGCACAAGCGTCCTCAACCTTCCTTGGTACAATCCCGTCTTGCTCGCGCGTCGGCTGACGACGCTCGATGTCCTGTCCGCCGGACGGCTACGAGTTGGGTTCGGCATCGGATGGTCGCCCGATGAATACGAGGCCGCTGGAGCGACGTGGGAAGAACGCGGCAAACGCGCCGACGAACTGATCCAAGCCCTAAAGAAAATCTGGACCACCGATCCGGTGGAGTTCGAGGGTAAATATTATCGCATCCCGAAATCCGTCATTGGTCCGAAGCCCGTGCAGAAGCCTCACCCGCCGATCTATATGGCGGCGTATGCGCCTTCGGCCTTAAAGCGTGTTGCAACCGAGGCCAACGGCTGGTTTCCCGTCGGCATTCCGCTCAGCAGCATCGGCCCGATGTTCGAGGGGATCAAAGGTATGGCAAAGGACGCCGGCCGCGATCCTTCGGCCCTGGAACTCATCGTCCGCGCCAACGTCGAGCTTCATAATACTCCCATTCAGAAAGACCGCGTCGATTTTACCGGCACCCTTGAGCAGATTGCCGAGGACGTGACGACAGCGCGGAAACTCGGCGCGGCGGAGATCGTCATTGACGCACAGTTTTCTCCCGGCGTCGAGACGGCGAAAGATATTCTCGCTCGGATGAAAGAGCTCTGGCGGGTAGCAAAGCAAGCTTGACGCTTTTGGAATGATAGCTGGGAGGAGCGCGATCAGAAGGAAGGGAGAAAATATAGTGGCTGTTTGTCATGCTCCACGGGAAGACTGGGCCGAGTGGGTGCGGAATGCGCTCGACCCGCCGGCCGAGTAGAACTTTTTGCACCTGCTTCCACAATCGCGACATCTACCCATTTAAGGAAGGCCTTCCGGTGCCTCTCGTCAGATGCTCGTAAAAGGCATCCTTCTTACCCGGTTTCAAACAGGAACCGTGCGATGATATCTCTCGCATCGAGTGTGCAGTTTTAGAGACCAAGCGCGCTCAATCCGGGATGAGCGTCAGGACGACCGCGCCAATCAACGTGGCCGGTTCGCCAAGATGGGCGGTGACAGCGACTTTATGAGAAATCGAACAGTTGAAACCCATTGCTTGTGCCCCCACGCACGGCGTCCGCCCGTGCATGGGAGCAACATCTCAAATAATCCTGGAATTGCTCTACTGATCGATGCCCAACGCCCGTCTCGTCTCGTCATCCATACTTTCCTCAGTTGTCACGTGGAGATTATTCGCTTCCTGAAACGACCGTATCGCGTCCCGTGTCTCTGCTCTCATCACACCATCAACTGGCCCGGAATAGACACCCCTATCCTTCAAAGCTTGCTGTATTTGCTTTATTCGATCCGGATTTGGAGTTCCGGGATGGGATGCAGTTCCGGCTCGTGCGCCGTCTTGAATTCGATCCGACATCGTCTGGCTCCAAGCCGGCGCTACCGCGAAGCAGGTTCCTGCCAGCAGCGCAGATATAACGGCTACCGATAACTGTTTGTTCGTCTTCATAATCGCTCCTTTTTAGATTGGTTTTGTTCTGCACAAATAAACGTAGCAAGCCGTATACCAGACCAGATTGATGTCCGTAAATCATCCTTGGATGGCGAAATCAGGAGCGTTTCAGATTTTACGCTTTGGTCTAGAAGGGGATTGTCACGAAGAAGCCTGTCTGCTTATCGACATCTGCCGAAATGTCGACTTCACCTGGGACGAGCGACACCCAGTTTTTTCTCCGCGCTTGAAGAGAAGAGTTGTGCGCTCCATCCCGAGTCGAGCGGTGGCACCTGTGGGTCCGCCGATGATTCACTTCCCTTGGAAAGGGTGAGAGTCAGGATCCGGAGAATATCTAAAGCTCGTCGACGAAGAACCGTAGTCATGTCTAATGGGAGAAACTCGTCAGGAGAACTTCCGCGCGATCCTGAAATCGTCGTCACGCTATTCCAAAATATCAACGAGGCGGGTCCTTTACCGTCTCGTTAACAGGCGCGCGGGTTGAACGCTCCGCGTGAGGACATCGCGCAGTAAAGAATTTATAAGATGACCGTCCTGAAAGAATTTGATGCGAGTGCCAAGACTCGCGGGAAAATTTAGGCGCGCCCTCTACGCGACTTTCAAGATTAGTAAGATTCTACTAGCGGCATCGCTGCCAAACAATAGCCGAAGCGGCGGTTTATCGAGGCTGGCGATATGCAGGATGACGGCGGCCGCTTTGGCGGGATCGCCTGGCTGTTGGCCATTGTGGTCTCGCTGGTACCGGGCGACGGTGGAATCGTATTCGGAGTGGCTGTCGCGAATGGTCGTTGACGTGCCGGCAAAGTCGGTGCGGAAGCCGCCAGATTCGACGATCGTCACCTTGATCCCCAGCGGGCCGACTTCCTTCGCCAGCACCTCGAAGAACGCGCCGACCCCTGCCTTGGCGGCCGCATACGCCCCGCGACCGGGCGGCGCCAGACGTCCGCCGACTGAGGAAACCTGGATGATGTGCCCCGACCGTCGCTTACGCATCAGCGGGATTGCCGCCTTGGTTACGTTGATCACGCCGAACGGGTTCGTTTCGATCTGCGTACGGAAGTCGGCAAGGCTGGTGTCCTCGATCGAGCCGACATCGCCATAACCCGCATTGTTGACCAGCACGTCGAGCCGCCCGAAGGCGTCGACAGCCGCCTTGATGGCATTGCCCGATGCACGCGCATCGGTCACGTCGAGGGCGACGGTGCGAACCTGATCACCGTAGCGCTCCACCAGATCGGCGAGCTGCGCGGGGTTACGCGCCGTGGCGACGAGGTTGTGCCCTTCGGCAAGCACCGCTTCGGCGAGCGCGCGGCCGAAGCCGCGGGAACTGCCCGTAATCAACCAGACCTTTGACATGGAAACCTACTTTCAATCGCGCAAGGCGCTACCCCTGCGCTCCGCATACCATCCTGCGGAAGATCGAACCTGTCATCGACGCCTAACTGTTGGCACTAGAGTTGAGAATGTATTTCCCGATAGGACGCGCAGCATCTCCCAAACGGTCGCCACTCTGGAAAGGCAGCATCCAGCCCGGATACTCGGGCGGAAGGGCGCTGACTTCATCGAGT
>VBKE01000202.1 GCA_005879605.1 Deltaproteobacteria bacterium | reverse complement strand
GCTTACCGCGCGCTGACGGGCTGATACTCGTTGACGCTCATCCGGGAAATCCAGTTAACGGCGTGCGCAGCATCAATCCCGCGGTTATTGACGAGAGACGCCCCGATCAGATCGATCCGGACTTGGATCCATTCAATCCAAAAAACGGTTACAATCCCAAGGGTCCCTCAAAATACTCTGAAGAGTTTAAGAAGAAATATTTCAAAGCCCAGGCGGACCGGATGAACAGACTAATCGACATGGCTTTGGAAAAATCAGCGCGCATGAAGGACGGCAAGTATCCGTACCCGGACGACGACATCTTCTTGGTTCCGAAAGGCGATGGGGCGCGTCTCATGCAGCTCGACTTGAGCGTTCACCACAGCTCGGTCAAGCCGCAAAAATTGCTCAAGAACGACGGCACTGTAGTGACGCAAATTGTCGCGAGCGTGCGAGTCGCTAATTTAGAGGCGGCGAAACAGAACGCGAGCTTCGCAAACGGTACGAGGCTTTTGACGATTAAATCCTTTCTTAGCGCCAACGCGACTCGCGCGACGGATTCCATGGACGGCATCGATTATTGCTCGAGCAACAACTCGCCTCCCTGTCACCTGCCAACGATAACCGTGCCGCTGCTTGTCACCGCCATGGGCGGACACTATTTCATTCGCGATAACGAGATTCATTATGAGCGCGCGGGAAGCCGTGACAAGGATTTCATCGTCGTGGAAGGAGCGGTCCACGGACAAACGCCTTGTGCTCCATGTGAATCATTTCCCGGACAGTATTCGAACACAGTGAAGAACTTTTACGATTACGTTGGGAATTGGATCAATAAACGGTTCCCTAAAAGTTGAGACTCTCCGTAACTTGATCCGGCTGAGGACGACGTTGGGAATGAACAGTCGCGTTAGACAATTTTGTTGCCGAAGCCCTTTGTGGATTTTATTTCTGGCGGTCGGTTTTCTTTTTGTCGGCGAGTCAAGCGGCCGTGCGGCCGACAAGCTCCGCGTGAGCAACTGTTTCATCGGCGGCGCCATCCTGCCGCTGTGGTTGGCGCAAGACGCCGGTCTCTTTCAGCGCGAGGGACTTGACGTGGAGCTGATCTGGATTCAAGGCAACCCGGCGGTGGCCGCACTGATATCGGGCGAGATCGATCTTCTCCATTGCATTCCGCACAACGTCATCAGCGCCATGGCCGGCGGCGCCGAGCTGGTTTTTATCTCGAGCGTTTTTAACCGTATGCAGTACCGCATCGTCGCGGCGCCTGGTATCGACCGGCCCGAGCAGCTCAAGGGGAAAGTGCTGGGAATCGCCCGCGTTCATGATGTCTCGCATTTCTATGTCCGGCTGGTGTTACAAAGACTCGGCATGAACGCAGACCAAGATATCCGGGTGGTAGCTGTCGGCGGTCAGAACGATCGTGTCTTGGCGTTGAAGAGCGGCCGCGTGGCGGCGACGATTCTCAATCCCGCTAACGCTCTGATCCTGGAGAAGTCCGGATTCAAAACAGTCATCGATCTGGAATCGCTCAATTTTCCCGTCGTCGGCAATATGCAGGCGGTCAGGCGTAGCGCGGTGAAAGAGCGCCGCGCAATCCTGGTCAAGTTCATGCGCGCTTTCATAGGTGGGATGAGAAAAATCCGGAGCGAGCCTGAGCTGAGCAAAAAAGTGTTGGCGAAGTATCTGAGGCTGCAAGATAAAGCCATCATCGAGGAAAACTACCGATTTAATTCCGGCTCTTATCTGGAGAGCGTGCCAACGATTCCGCCGGAAGGGCTGCGGTATGCCGTGGAGTCTCTGATTCCTACCGTGCCGGCGGCGAAAAACTTGAGAGCTGAATCATTGATTGATACGACGATTCTTAACGCGGCGCTACGCGAGCCGGTGAAGTGAATCATAATCGACTTCATTTCGATTCAACCGCGCGACGCTTTCTCCGCCAGCGCCCAGCGGCCGCGGAAAACTTTGTGAATGGGTGGCCTCACGCCGTGTATTTCGTGAGCGTCACAATGCGCGCCGGCTGCCTCGTTGGGTTCTTCGTTACGGCCCTTATTTATTCACCCTCTAGCCTGCACGCAGCCCAACCGGAAGAGACGCTGTTAGAAGAGATCAACCGGCTGCCGGAAGCTGAGCGCCAAGCGCGGCTTGTCAGTGGAGCCAAGAAAGAAGGGAGCGTGACCTGGTATGTGGCGATGAACCGCGCCTATGCCCAGGATCTGATCAATGCCTTCCAAGCGGAGTATCCCTTTCTTAAAGTCAATGCTTTGACTGCCAGCGGCGGCGGTTTGTTAAGTCGCGTCCTCACGGAGCATCGGGCTAAATCCTATCAGTACGATCTCTTCAACACCCGAAGTACGACGATCAACGTGTTGAAGAAGGCCGACGCCATCATGCGCTATCGGACTCCTTATCGCCGGTTTCTGCGCGACGGCTTTTACGACAAGGAAGGTTTTTTCAACGGCATGTTCGCCACGCCCATGGTCTTCATTTTCAATACGAAGCTCGTAAGCCGCAAGGAAGCGCCCGCTTCAATAGAGGAGCTGGCGAGTTCGAAGTGGACGGGAAAGCTGGGCATGGACAATGAGTCTTATGACTGGCTGGCGGCGGTATTGGATTATTACGGGGAGGAGAAAGGAACGGAGCTGGCCGCGAGAATCGGCAATCAAAAGCTCAATGTGCGGCGCGGGCCGACTCTCCTCACTCAGCTGGTTGCGGCCGGGGAGTTCCCTGTGCAGATCGATGGCCATCACCACGAAGCCATCGGCAAGAAAAAGAGCGGCGCGCCGGTGGATTACAACTTTCCCCAGCCTTTCGTGCCGGTGAAATCGTTGATTCCGATCTACATGTCCTCGCGCCCGCCCCATCCGCATGCCGCCGCGCTGCTGGCGGATTTTCTTCTCGGCAAAAAGGGACAGGAAATTATGTATGGTCACGGCCGTTGGGTGAGCCACAAGAATATTACACCGAAAGGTCCGGACGATATCGGGGATCGCAAGGTCGTGATCCCTTCGCCGGAAAAGTGGGGCGATCGCTATCAAGAATTGATCGCGCTTTATAACAAGTTGTTGTTACGGCAGTGAGTCTCGTGAAAGTGGATCTATTTTTCTCCGCAGTGTGAAGTCAATCAAAAATTGGGGGCTAGACAATGAGTGATATGAAATCCGAAGTTGCAGTTTTTGGCGGCGGTTGTTTCTGGTGCACGGAAGCTGTGTTTGATGAGCTACGCGGCGTGCGATCAGTGGTTTCCGGATATGCCGGCGGGAACGTAAAAAATCCTACCTACGAGCAAGTCTGCGGCGGCCTCACCGGACATGCGGAAGTCATCAAGATCGAATTCGATCCGAGTCAAATCACCTTCAAGGACCTGCTCACCGTTTTCTTCACGACCCATGATCCGACGACGCTCAATCGACAGGGCAATGACGTCGGCACGCAGTATCGCTCCGCTATTCTCTATGCCAACGACGAACAGAAGCGGGAGGCGGAAGGTTTTATCAAAGAGCTCGATGCTGCCAAGACCTTCGGCAAACCTATCGTGACTACGCTGGAGCCTTTGACCGAGTTCTACGAGGCGGAAAAGTACCACCAAAAATATTACACCAATAATCCGTACCAACCCTACTGCCAGTTCATGATACCGCCGAAGCTCAACAAGCTGCATAAGCAATTTAGCGAACTGCTCAAGTCATACACCAAATCTAAGTAACTCGTTTGGTGCTCCCGGCGGCATAAGTTAACGTCAAATGCCCAAGAAGGGAGCTATGACATGCCCGGTTGCTCCCTTGTTTCCACTCCCTTGTTTCCGCTTGACAGCGGAGCTACGATTTGGATAGGGTCTGCCCGAACGATGAAACCTGGGGGAGAGGGTACCTCAGAGGTCTCTCTCAGAGACTGAGGCAAAACAACAAACAGGAGGGAAACTTATGGCAGCAATTAATGTTTCGGGCAAAGAACTACGCCGCGTCGTGATTGCCGCATCCGTCGGCAACATCATCGAGTGGTACGACTTCTACATCTTCGGCAGCCTGGCGTCGATCCTCGCGGTCAAGTTCTTCGAGAAGAGCCACCCGGTAGCGGCCTTTCTCAGCACCGTGGCGATCTTCTCGGTCGGCTTCCTGATCCGGCCGCTGGGGGCGTTCCTCTTCGGCTGGCTCGGCGATAAGGTGGGCCGGAAGTATACCTTTATCGTCACGCTGACCGGCATGGGCGTGGGGACGGCCCTCATCGGCTTTGTTCCCAGCTACGCCACGATCGGACTCGCGGCGGCCTTCATCCTCTTCGCCCTCCGCCTGATCCAGGGCCTCTGCCTCGGCGGTGAGTACGGCGGCGCCATCACCTACGTCGCCGAGCATATCGAGGACAAGCATCGCGGCTACTACACCGGCTGGCTCCAGACGTCGCCGACGCTCGGCATCGTCGTCTCGCTGGCCGTGATCATCGGCACACGGACTTACCTGGGCAACGAAGCTTTCAACGAGTGGGGATGGCGCGTGCCGTTTATCATCTCGCTCCTCCTGGTCGCCATCGCCATCTGGATCCGGCTCTCGCTCGGTGAGACGCCGATCTTCCAGGACATCAAGGCTAGGGGGAAAACGGCGATGAATCCCTGGCGTGAGGCCTTCATGAGCAGCAATTTCAAGTACGTGGTCATCGCCAGCGTGGTCGTGCTGGGACAGGGCTGCGTCTGGTACAGCGGCCAGTTCTGGGCGCTGTTTTACCTCCAATCGGTCAAGAAGCTCGACGTGCTCACCTCTAGCTACATCATCGGCGTCGCGCTGCTGATCGCGACCCCGACGCTGATCTTCTGGGGCTGGCTCTCGGACAAGATCGGCCGGAAGCCGATCATCCTCGGCGGCATGCTGCTGGCGTCCCTGACGTACTACCCGCTCTACACGGCGCTCGGCGTCTACGCCGATCCCAAGACCCTCGACTTCTGGATGTCGGTCTTCATCGTGGTGATCCTGGTGAACTACGTCGGCATGACCTACGGCCCGATCGGGGCGTTCCTGGCGGAGTTCTTCCCCTCGCGCATCCGCTACACCTCGGTGTCGGTGCCCTATCACATCGGCAACGGCTGGGGCGGCGGTCTCGTGCCCATCGTCACCACAGCGGCCTACGCCAAGGCGGTGGAGAACGGCTCCAGCGACCCCCTCTTCTGGGCCCTGGTCTATCCGATCGCGGTTCCCGCGATCATGTTCCTGATCGCCATCTTCGTGATGCCGGAGACGCGCAAGCACAGTATCTGGGAGGAAGGGGCGATCGAGGCCACTCGGACTCGCGCCTAGGCGCCGATCGTTTCTGGGGTTCGGCTAAGAATACCGATGCATCTCATGCGGGCTGGGGAGTTACATTAAAGCTCTCCAGCCCGCAGATTTGTTACCTGCCCGTTGCTCAGTAGTACTTGCTACAGCACTCCAAATACGAGCCCCACCGCAGTCACCGTCATAATCAGCAAGCCCAGCGGTACGCCGAGGCGCGCCCATTCCGTGCTTTTGATGTGCAGTGCATGGGCGGCGATGATGTTTGGTATGTTGCCCGGTATCAGCATACCCCCGGAGATCAACAAGCCTAACAGTGCGCTCTTGATCTGGGTTTCGCTTAACGATGGCCCGATTTCCGCCGCGGCCAAGGTCGCGTTGTCGAGAACGGCCGAAACCATGTTTACCCAGAATAGAGCTTGCGACGATATTTTTGTCAGATAGGCGTCGATGAGAGGCTTGAAGCCGGCGCCAAGAAAAATCAGCGCCATGACGAATATGTAAACCTTGCCAGCGCGAACGAAGACTTCGCCTAACTTCTCCTCGGTTTCTTCGGCGGCCAACGATGCTTCGGTATCCTCCTGTGATTCATGTACCAAGAAGATCCCTAAGATTCCTAGGATAACAACGGCCGGCACAACGTAGTACGCCAGTAGCTTGGCCAAATAGAAGAAGGTGGCGTGATAGGGTTCACTGCTGAGCTTGGAGACGACGATGGTGGAAAGCGGCTCGCCGAGCGGAGTCAGGGCGGCGCCGAGACCGATCGCAAAGCAGGCGATGATCGTTAGATTCACCTCGGCATGCCGGTGTAGCGGTAACACCGTGATGAACTCCACCAAAAGCAGAGCAGCGATGATGGCGGAGATGATGCTTGAGATTAGGCCTAGGATTACGATCCCTGCACACACAATTACAGGGAGCGGAACCGTGATCAGCACACGCCGCATTCCTCTGTCGAGGGTCCATCGCACGTAATGAAAGAGCACCCCGGCGCCGAGAACCGCCAGGGTGATATTGATCGGTGCAACCAGCCCTTCGTGAATAACTTCCGAGCTCCAGGCGCTGGAGAGGGTCGCGCTCATGGCACCCATCACGAAGAGAAAAATCTCCAGATTACTTTCGACCCACTTATTCAAAAAGGGGCCGACAAGGACGACCGAAAAGATAACCGAGAGCCCGACCGTCAAGGTGTTATTGTCCATGTCTCAGCTTCTATGACATCGCCTGTTCGGAGAAGCAATGCTGATGCCGATTTGTCTAGCCGATAAACCTGCAAGCAAGCTCCGTGCGGTCCACCTATAAATTCATGTAGCAAAAACCTATTTGCATTGGTAAGGTGAGGCGAATTCATTCCTGGAAGCGAACGTTATGGTCCGAAGAGCATCGTTGTCTCAAATCATGTTAATCATTGTGCTAGCCGCTGCCATGCTCATTGCGCGGGCGGCCTCTGCCCAAGAAATGAGCTTGCGGGCGGTTTACAACGCTGTCAGCGGAGTCATGGCGCCGCTCTGGGTTGGGCAGGAGGGGGGCCTTTTCACCAAGCACGGAGTCAACGTCGATCTGAAATACTTGGCGGCGACTACAGCAGTGCAGGGTATGGTCGGCGGCGGTGAAGAGGTCGGGCTCGTGGGCAATCAAGGAATCGACGCCAAGCTCGAAGGAGCGGACTTGATCTATGTCGCTAGTGGTCTACCGACTTTCGTCTTCCAAGTGTATGGCCGGCCCGAGATCAAATCCATGGCTGACCTCAAGGGCAAAGTTGTGGCTGTTACCCAGCCCTCGGCGTCGACGGACTACGCGATGCGCATTGTTCTCAAGCGAAACGGCCTGGAGCCGGACAAGGATGTAAAGATTCTCTACGCTCAAGATATTGCCGCGGTCTTCACTAGTGTGAGTAACGGCAACGCGTCAGCCGGCATCATGTCGGCGCCCACTTCATTAAAGGCAAAGGCCGCGGGGCTCAAACCGATCCTCAACATCACCGAACTCAGAATTCCATTCCTTTTTACCGGTATGTTGTCTTCGCCCA
>VBKE01000201.1 GCA_005879605.1 Deltaproteobacteria bacterium | reverse complement strand
CCGATACTAAAGGGCCGGCTAGTTGGCTCGCTTTTTAGTAGGCTGCTTCTGATCGCGCAAACTCAACCGGGGGAAGATTATGAAACGACTTAGTATCGCTGGCTTTGGCCTTTTAGCCTTAGTTGCGTTGGTTTTAATCTCGGCTCCTCTCGTTCATTCGGCGGACAAGATCAAATTCCCGTACTCGCCTATCGGGTGGGAAAGCTTGCCATGGTTTGTCGGCAAGGAGGGCGGATATTACGAAAAGTACGGCTTGGACGTTGAGATGTTTTTTCAGGGCGCCTCGTCGGAGATCATTCAGGCGATGCTTGCTGGCGACGCCAACTTCGCGGGGAGCGCCGGTCCGGCGATTATCTCCAACGTCATCGGCGGGGGAGACGTGATTCAAGTGGCCGCGCTGGTCAAGACCTTTACGATTCCTTTATATTCGCAGCCGTCGATCAAGACGCTGGCCAACCTTAAGGGTCAGAAAGTCGGCGTGAGCCGGTTTGGGGCGGTGACGCATATTACCGCTCTGTCCGTGTTGCAGAAGGCAGGTATTGCCAAAGACGTGACGATCGTTCAGACCGGCGGCATCCCGGAATCTGCCGCCGCGCTCAGTTCCGGGGCGATCGCCGCAGCGACCGTGCTGCCGCCGCAAAGTCTCATGCTCAAGGAGAAGGGGTTTCGCGAATTGGTCGGACTGAAGGAATTGAAGGAGCTGAATATCCCGTTTGTCGAAGACGGCCTGGCCGTGCGCCGCTCTTTCGCCAACAAGAATCCAGACGTGGTCAAAAGATTTCTGAAGGCTTCGCTCGAGGGGCTGAAGAGGGTCCTTGAAGACAAAAACTTTACCATGAAGATCCTGGGGCAATACACCAAGATCACCGATCCGAAACTGCTTGAGGACAGTTATGACTGGGCGTCGGCGGCATTCGTGAAAGACCCCCGCGTCCCGCTGGACGCGGAAAAAGCCCTCGTCGACCAGATGGTCACGTTGAAGATGGTCGACGCGGCCGCGGCGGCAAAGACTCCGACAACGGCCTACTTCGATAATCAATATGTCGAGGCGCTCGAAAAAGAAGGTTTCCTAAAGAAGCTTTGGCCGTAGCCGACAATGACGCGGGATAAGCCCCTAATGATTTAAGGCACAGCCGATTCCAAGATCCGAGGCTCTTTCCGATTCACGTTTCTTCCACTTCGAAATTTTCATTGGCATTCACCCAACACGGTGGTAAATAGTGACGGAAGGAATTCCCATGCCTCAATATTCTATTTACGTTTCTTGTAACCAATGTGGTGGCGAACATCCCATGGGCGTCGGCATGTACCTTGAGCACGGGCCTCAGGATAAGAAGAGCATTAGAGACGTTTACCATGGAGGAGCCTTGCCTCCGCAGGTTTCGGCAATAGCAGACCATCCATGCCTGTGCCTCAAGACAGGGAAGCACTTCACGCAAGAAGACGACAATCAAGTCTTTCTGGTGCCGGTTGGATGGACGGCTCTTCAATAACTCTAGACCTGTAGGCTCGCCTGCAATAACTTTCGGGATGTACGGAGGAGTGCCATCAAATCTGAGCCATGGTTGAAGAAACCAAATTCGTGCTTTATGCCCACGCGCCCATTGTACGTTTGCAAGCTCGATTTCATCGATCGTAATCAAAGACTTTCTCCAAACGATTAAATAGCTTTTAGCTGCATAAAATAGCCGATACTAAATCTGCAAGTCAAAGACCAATCCCGAGGTTGAGGGTCAGTTCTACGTCTCGACTTTCTTCCGCCGAGGCGGGAGCGGGTCGGACCAGCGCAAATGCGGGGCATAGGGTCAAATCTTTGGTTGAGAGTTATGCTGTGGTTGCTTCTGCAGCTTTCCGGAACGCTATCGTAACTTCGCGCTTCTTTGGTTCCGGCGGAGAGTTGATTGCCCCAGCCGCCCATTCACTACTTCAGATAACCGACCTCGCGATAATACCGCTCGGCGCCGGAGTGCAGTGGCACGGGTGGCAGCTTGGTGACGAGTCGGGAGTCGTAGGTGAACGGTACATGCGTCCAGCGGAAAAGGTCGCGGTTGTCGTCAAGCGATTTTGCGATCGCGTAAGCGAAGTCAGCGGAAAGGTCCTGCTTCGCATATACCGCGCGCGCCGACGTGCCAACACTCGGGACCGGAGCGTTCACGCCCCGGAACAGCGCGGTCGGAATATTGACGAGCTGGCCGCCTACATCCTTCACCATGTTCTCACGCAGATCCTGCGGCATCGGCAGGAAGCGCATGTCGTATTTCGCGGTGATTAGGTAATAGGGCCGCATTTCCGGTGCACCACCGAGATAGAGATTGTTCATGATGACGACGTCGAATGCATCGGGATCTTCCGGCAGCGTGCCGACGAAGCGCACGTAGGAGCCGCCCCACGATTCCAGTTCCTTCTTGGTGATGCCGTAGTACTTCAGGATCGGCATGTTCCCGGTACTCTCGGTAGTGATGACGCGTACCGGCAAGCGTTTTTCTTTTATCTGCCGCAGATCGGTGATCCCGGTAGAAGCTTTCACCATCATTACGGCATAGTTGGCGACGTCGACGCGTGCGATCAGTCGAAGCTCTTTATGCCCGCCGTCCTTCGCATAGTCGTGCGAGCCCTCGTACATCCACTGGACGCTCGACCCCGACGTGATGCCGAATTCAATGGGATGGTTGGGAGGCGGCGGCGAGCCTTCCGGATCGGTCTGCGGCGGCGTCATAGTGCCGACGACATAGCGCGGATTGTTGCCGCGCGAGCAGGTGTAGCAAATCTGCAAGTCATAACCCTGCGGCTTCAGTGCCTCCTTCAACACGTCCGCGATTGCGCCCCACGGGCACAGTTTGCAAGCTGCGGCCACAACGGGTTTTTTCACCGCGAGGCCAAGCTCTTCCGCGACTGACGGACCGGAACCCCCGACTGCAAACGCCAATAGAAGTGCCACTCCGAATGCAAATCCAAGCATGGTGCGGTTTCGAATATGCATATGAACGCTCCCTCGTGCGGGCCTATGGATAGGAATTTTAAATCACCTTTTTTGAGTGGAGGTATAGCGCCAGCGCGCCGAGCCTGTCAAACGCAGCTGAGTTGAGTAAGAGTTGCGGCCTTGTTGGGGTCTTGGATGGCAGGGTCGAGGGCGGCGCGGAGATCGGAAGTGGAATGATCGCTGAGAGTCGCACTACCCAAATATCAGCGAACTTGATATAGCGTCAGCCTTGAATGAGTGAATAAAAATTCTGCTGCTGATAAGTCGTTGGAAATTTCACCGGAAGTGGTCCTTGATGCATTTATTCAAGCCTGACCTTGCTGATCTCTCCAAAGTACTGAAACACGGGGGCCGCCGCAACGGTGACGGCCGCAGCGCGACGAGTGTTTGATCAGCAAACTTGACAAGGAGGAACTGCAATGTCGTTCTACGAAAAAGGCCCCGTTCGCATTCAATATGAGGAGGCCGGTTCGGGCTTTCCGTTGTTGCTCGTCCCTGGCGGGGGATTGAACTCGACGATCGCCCTCTTGAAACGCGGCAGACCTTTTAATTCGATCGAAGAGTTCAAGGGAGAATACCGCTGCATCTTCTCGGACCTGCGCAACGCCAATGGCGGTGAGTCTTCCGGCCCGCTCGAGATCGATCGGCCGTGGGATGCCTATACCGATGACCATATCGGTGTGATGGATCACTTAGGAATCGACAAGTTCATGGTCATGGGCTTCTGCATCGGCGGTCCCTTGGTTTGGAATCTGCTAAAGCGGGCGCCCGATCGTATCGTCGCAGCCGTGCTGGCGCAGCCGAGCGGATTCCGGCCGGAGCTGCCCAACCATTCCTATGAGAACAACATGACCGGCTGGGGCCCGGAATTGGTCAAGCGCCGGCCTGACATCACCATGGAAATAGTCGACAAATTTCTCACCAAGATGTACCGCACCAACCCCGACTTCGTCTGGACCGTGACGCGCGATTTCGTGCGCAATTGCCGGACGCCCGTACTGATCCTGCCGGATGATACCACGCCGCATCCGTACGCTGTTGCCATGGAGGCCGCGATGCTCGCGCCGAAGGCAGAAGTAAGCATGTTCCCGTGGAAGGAGCCGAAGGAGCGGGTTCCCCTAGCGGTGCGCCAGATACGTTCCTTCCTCCGGGCGCATCGGCTCGCTTCTGTTTAGACGGCGGCGTCAATACCAGAAGGTCCTACTTCATGCGCGAAGCAGCAAAAATCGACTGATCGCGTTTTACACCATCACCGACAGCAAGCGGGAAGTCGGTCAAAGCAGATAGAATTGCCCGGGAGGAAAATTGCGAATGTCGAGAGTTGTGTTGGCGGCTTGTGCCGTATTGCTGTTGCTGGCGGAGGCGCACGCTCAATCGGACTGGAAGAAGGAATGGGAAAAAACCATCGAAGCGGCGAAGAAGGAAGGCCAAGTGAATGTCTACATCGGCGGCTGGGAAGCCGTCGTCGAATCGGGCGCGTTTCAAAAAGCCTATCCCGAAATCAAGGTGACCTGGGTCGGCGGCCGCGCCGGCGAGGCCGCCAAGCGTATTCTGGCCGAGCGTCGCGCGGGAAAGTTCATCGCCGACGTGAGCAGCGAAGGCATCACCTCGAACTACAGGTCGCTGCACGCGGCCAAGAGCCTCGATCCGATCAAGCCCGCGCTGTTGCTGCCGGAGGTGACGAATGAATCGCTCTGGTATCAGGGCAGGCATCGCTACATCGACCCCGAAGGGCAGTTCGTCTTCCGTTACGTCGGCACGCAGCAGAAAGGAAACGTCTCTTACAATAGCAAGCTCGTCAACCCGAAGGAGATTCATTCGGTCTGGGACCTCGTCGATGCCAGATGGAAAGGCAAAATCATCGCGCGCGACGTGCGGTCCCCCGGGCCGGGGAACGCGCCGATGCGTTTTTTCTATCATCATCCGGCGATCGGCCCGACTTTCATCAAGAAGCTGTTCGGCGAGATGGACGTGACGCTCTTCCGCGACTTCCGCCAGAGTATCGACTGGCTCGCGAGCGGCAAAGCGAGCCTGTGCTTTTTCTGCGCGGACACCGACAAGGCGAAACTCCAGGGACTGCCGGTCGAAGAGTTCGCGAATTTCAAGGAAGGCGCGGCGCTCGTCACGCAATACGGTACGCTCGCGCTCTTGAACCGCGCGCCCCATGCGAATGCGGCGAAGGTTTTCATCAACTGGTTTCTCTCGCGCGACGGCCAGATCGCGCTGCAAAAATCTTTAGCCCGGAGCTCCGCCGAGACGGCCGATTCACTGCGCATCGATATTCCGAAAGACGACGTAAAGCCGGAGAACCGCCGCGCCGCTGGAGTCAGCTATCTCGACGTCGACGGCGAGATCGAATGGACGGAGATGAAGCCGGTGCTGGCAATTTTCGAAGAGGCGCTCGCGAATGCGGAAAAACAAAAAAAGTAATTGAACCTATGATTGAATCTTCGTGTGCTTCGGCAGGTATAGGATTCTTAAACGACCTTTTCTATGGCCGGAGCTATAGCGCAGGACCGGCAGAAGCTCAGACTTGGCACGAGCATTGCTTTTCCACCGTTGAGCGGTTATCCGCGAGATTCTAAACAG
>VBKE01000200.1 GCA_005879605.1 Deltaproteobacteria bacterium | reverse complement strand
ACTCAAACGCCGTCGCTGCTCCACCGGAGGGTCGGCTGGCTTGGCGAACTGGCGACGGGGTTTCAGCACCCACGGCAAGCATCAGGCGCAGCAATAACGCTCAACATTGGGCCCTGGCGGCGCGCTGATTCCACGCGCCGCATCCTAGAGCCACCAGGTTGAAGAATCATTTCCTCCGGGAAAAATCTGCGAGCCGAAACTTATTTCCCCGGCACAGGAATGCTCTTGCTCTTTGCCGCTAGCTTATCCAACTCTTCCGGCGTAAATATCCGCCTTGCGGTTAACGTAATGCCCGTAGTCCTGCCAGCGAGAGCGATAACCCCAAGAGCGTCGGCCCCACCTACTGGCACCTCGATTATGGCGAAAGCATCCGGCCCTTCATTCTGCGGACTAAAATACAAACTCTCTAAGCGCGCTTCCTGTTGCTTCAAGAGTTCTTGAACAGCCGCCGCTCTCTTGGTGCCGCCATCCTCGATAAGTCGCTTTGTAGCCTCTTGGTTGAAAGTAGCTTGGACTAAAAACCTCGGCATAAAAACCTCCTTCTCCCTTTTATAGCGTCTGTCTATCTCTCTCCTACTCTCCTTCTCCGCCGTCTCTCACTTGTGAGTAGCTAGCGTCCTCATCTAGGGATGCTAGTGTACTGTCTCTTAAATTCACGTAATTATTTCAAACGTCATTCCGGCCAACCCCGGATCATAGTCCGGGGTAGCGCGAGCCGGAATCCAGGATTTCTGAGGAGTTCTAGATTCCCGCTTCCGCGGGAATGACGACTGAGACTGTCTTGCATAAAGTACAAACACCGTGAGACACAACACTACAAACTGCTCAGCTCGCCACCTCCTCGATTAGCTGCTAGACCATCTTGCGCATCTCGTCGATGGAGAAAGTCCGGATAAATTTCATTTTCACGTTGCCTAACGACTGGACGCTCGACATGAACTTGTTGATAGGCTCCGGGCCCTCCGCTTCGATGACAATTGCAGCATCATGGGGTCCGCCTGGCGTATAGAAGAGGTCTTTGACCTGGATGCCCAGTTTTGCTGCCTCGGCCTTGGACGCCTCGGCTCGATCAGGCGAGTCTTTGATGGCGCGTCGGCCTTGATCCGTATAGTCCACTAAAACAACTCCCTTAACCATAAAGCACCTCCTTTGAATTTTATTGAGACTCTCTTTCAATTGTGAGCGACAGAAAAAACGAAATGCATTGGTAATGCACCCGATTGAGTTAGGTTCCCGATTCGACGGAGTACGGGTCTTGTAGCGGGTCTTAAGCGAACAAAAAAGCCAGCGCACCCAAGCGATGATAATTGCCCGAGCGGCTGGCTCTAAACTCTTCTCTTCATTTCCCCCTCCGAGGAACAGTTTGTGTTCCTCCGGTTTGGCCTCACATTACGCTGGCCTTCTCAATGATGGGGGAGGCTGGTTACGACGGCACAAATATCACATAGGAAAGAGCTGTCAATGAGATTCTATCTCACCAAATTCCGAGAGTATGTAGGTTTTAGCGCGTTAAGACACTGCAAAGCATCGCTTTTGTCCTTTTCAACAAGATCGCAGGTGAATGTGTCCAGACAAGATGATCGTTGTCACATAAAATCAAAAGAAAAAACTTAAGATCGCTAGGGCGGTTTTCCACCAGGTCTTCGACGGGGGAATCTTACATGGACCCATCAACTGCTCTAGCCATGCTGGCCCCTCGTACTTTGCCTGCGGCGTCTGACTGAAGTACGTCCGACGCGGGTTTTCACTAACTTCGCGCGACCGGTATGAAGCGCCTGAATAGAACGAGCCTTCCGCTTTGCATCTTTCCAGCACAGTAGCCCCTGACGCATGTAATCGGGGTGTAGTCCTAATACCTCACAGATATTCTCAAAAGAATAGAGCCAGTCGCTATTCTTGTCCAAAATCCATTCTTCCGCTTCTTGGAATAGCTTCTTTCCTCTCTCATCCGCTGCAAAGAGATACTTCTGGAAATATTCAGTAGCACTCTCCAGCACCGCAAGCATGAGTTTTTCTTCTGCCTCTAGCGTGTCCTTCTTGAACAATCTTTCAAAAAGTCCACTGTCCACAGGATCGAATAAAGTCCATCCATTAGTCGCCCGGAAATTGCTCATAAATCACTTTTCTCGCCATTGACGCAATCCGCCTCAGTTAATTTTTCCAGCCGCTTTCTCGCTCAAGTATTCTGCGATCCCTCGCTCTATACGGCGGCTGTTTCGACGCTGGCCAATCCTGGGCAAAACGACCAGGACGAGCCAAAAGCCGCCAACGATGCACGACCCAATCAATAAATAAAAAAATTCTTCAGGCATTGCCCCGGCCTTTCGGCGGGAAGATAGAGCAATGCCGAGGCCGCTAAGAAACGGGGCCGGAAACTGGGTAAATTAGGGCAGGCTTACCAAAAAGTCTCTAGTGGGGCAGCGTCAGGATACCCCAGTTCTATAGGTGAAATATAGCAACGGGCAAATTAACCCGCGAGTTATCAGCCCAACCTGGTGATCACGCGAGAAGATTCCACAGCAGAACACTGACCCCAGCCAAACCCGCAAGCAGACCTAAAGCGTCGATGCCGTACTTCCAGGCAAGGATCAGAGGCATGCTTTTTTTAATGGCGTCAAAGGGAATCAGCTTTTCCATGCCCCAGCGCGCAATCAGATAACGGTTTTTTCCCTGATAGCCCACCGCTATGGGATCTTTTTCAATTTCGCGCTTGCCCCAAACCTCCACCCTATCGAAAAACCTGTTCGCTCTCCTGAGCTCGTGGCGGACTTTGGGAGGAAGCGTTTGCGCATATAGCCGAGGGGTTGCGCCCCTCAGAAATTTTTCATCTATCTCCGTTCGAACCGGCAAAAAGGCGGTCCATACTTTCCAATCCTCATCCGAGATTGTCGGATACGGGATGGCCTCATTCGTATGACCGGTTCCCCCACCAAGCGGCGGGTCCTCCAAGCGATAATTTTCAACGAACATATTCATCCCTCCTTTTGGTTAATAATTATTTTGCGTTGGTAGTAGTTCGGTCCGCAAAAAAGCCAGCACACCCGGCGAATAACATCGCCGAGCGGCTGGCTTTATAGACACCATCTTCCTCCGAGGAACCATAACTATTCCCTCGTCGGCCCTCATCGATCTTAGGAGCCCCTCAAAGCTGGAGGACGTATCTACAGTTTACCTATCAAAGGTAAAACAACAGTGTCAACGGCTCGCCATCTGCATACAGAAGAACGCGAATAAATGATACACATTAAGTTCTTTCCGTCATGCCTATGCCGGCCTGGAAATGTTTTTAGTTATCGTGAAAAACTGTTCGCCTTTCTGAGACCTTCAATCCCAATGCCAACACGATTTGACGCTGACTCTTGATTCGGCAAGGCATGCCCCTTTCAATTCGGTCAATCGTTAACGGGGAAACCCCGGCAAGTTTGGCGAGTTCAGTCTTGCCTAACATCTTGGCCTCACGGATTTCTTTTAAGTTGTTTTTGATCTTCATCTTTAACCCTCGGCTAAAAACTAATATCCACCGAGGATCGTTTATCAAATGTTTTGACGGCCAGCAATGGGAGGAGGGATGGAATTTGTGAAAATAAAAAGCCGAGCTTTTTGCTTGGCTCATAACTAAACAAATAACTATAACTCCTTTCACTATAGAGGAGCTTCCAGCAGCGTCGCCCGCATACCGCGCGCTGCATATTTATGCAGACAAAACCGCTCGATGCCGCAGACGAGCATGTCAAGGTCTTGAATTGGCCATTTTCTAAGTTACAAAATCAATATGAGCCGGCGGCTGGTTATTTGGGGCGGCGGAATCCTCGCCGTTATCCTAATAGTTATCTTTGTCCTCGCCTATCTCATCGACGAGCCCCTGCGTCGGAAGGTCGAGAGGGATATGAACGCTCGGCTCAAAGGGTACACCGTCCGCGTCGAAAAACTTGATTTCCACCCAATTGGGCTTTCCCTTGACCTGGAAAAATTGTGGATCTATCAGACTCCTCACCCGGATCCACCCATCGCCTACATACCCAATCTATACGCCAGCGTTCACTGGAAAGCGCTCCTTTTTGGACGACTGGTTGGCGATTTTCAAATCGAAGATCCCAAAGTCCATATTGACCTTCGACAGTTCGTCCAGGAATCCAAGGACCCAACGCCCATTCAGGACAAAGGCTGGCAGGACGCCTTGGAAGCGGCTTATCCACTTAAGATCGACAGGTTCGCCATTCGCAACGGCGACCTTACGTACGTAGATAAAGGCCCGTACAAACCGCTCCACGTCAGGAAGCTCAATTTTACTGCCGAAAACATCCGCAATGTTAAGTCGGCAAAAGGCGTCTACCCGTCGCCGGTTGACCTAGAGGGCGTTGTCTTTGATAAGGGCAATGCAAAGTTCAAGGGCGATGTAGATTTTCTCGCCAAACCTCATATCGCTCTCAAAGGCGATCTTGAGCTGGGGGAGATCACCTTGGATTATTTCAAGCCGATCGCGGAAAGATATAAACTCTCCGTGCGGACGGGATCGCTTTCGACGCGGGGTTCGATCGAGTACGCCCCGGACGTTCAGAAGATCATGATCAACAATCTTAGTCTTACCGGCCTCGACGCCGATTACCTCCATCAGGAGACACAAACGGCGCCGACCGAAAAGGTGACGAAGGAAGCTGGAAAAGTCGCCAGGGAAACTGCCAACGAGCCTACACTTGAAGTGAAAGTCGAGCGCTTCACGGCCGACGGCCGAATTGGCTTCGTCAACTAGGCTGCAAAGCCGCCCTATAACGTATTTCTCGATGGCACCAGGCTGCAACTCGAGAACTTGAGCAACCATTTCAAAGAAGGCCCGGCTCGCGCGCGTGTAACAGGAAGGTTCATGGGGAGTGGGCCGACGCAGGTGCAGGCCACATTTCGTCCTGAATCGAAGGGACCGGACTTGGATTTGACATTGAGCATCGAAAACACCGACATGCGTAGGATGAACGACCTCTTGCGCGCGTACGGTAATTTCGACGTGGTTGCCGGAAACTTTTCAGTGTATTCAGAAATCAAAATACGGCAAGGCACGATCGACGGATATGTGAAGCCTCTTTTCAGCGACATGAAAGTGTACGATCGGCGTCAAGACGCCGAGAAAAGCACGTTTCGACAGCTCTACGAGGGGCTGGTCGGGGGAATCTCCGGGCTGCTGCAAAATCGGCCGCGGTCAGAGATCGCGACAAAAGTGCCGATTTCCGGAGACGTGGAAGCGCCTCAGACCAGCACGTGGGAGACAATTGTCCGGCTGATCCAAAACGTGTTCTTCAAAGCGATCCTGCCCGGATTTGAAAAAGAGGTTTCCCAGGGCGGCGGTCAGCGCGCCACAAAACCAACCTCTAATCAATAGGGCCTACGCGGAGATTTCGCTTTAACTCACCTCGAATGTTGGCAACGATCTCTTTCGAGCAGAGTCTCCAGGCCGGTCGATATGACTGGCTACCAACGTTTCAACTTTGATCCGGTTGGGTACATCGTGGGACTCATGATGACTTAGACTCATTAAAAGCCGGTAGCAGACACTCAAAAATCGGTGCCCCTCCTAGGTCTGCAACGGAATGAAAATCCAGCTTCGGAGGTAGAGGCTAGCGTCGCCTTGAAGCGAGACCGTCAGCGCTAAAGCCGGTCTATCTATTTTCTCTGCAATAGGGTGCTGTTTCTCTATTGTGTGACAAGCTAGCCGATTTTCGCATCGTCTACCGGTAAAGGTTTTTGATAAGCCCGCTGCTTTCCAGCTCGCGGACAAAACGATCCTCGACAATGGATTCGGCCTTGAACGACGCAAGCTTGGCGTCGTTCTCCGCCAGGATCTGGGTCAGACTCGCGATGCCTTCACGTTTGATATAGGGCGCTCTTTCCGAGAGGTCCGCAAACAGATTATGAGTCTCCTCTACCACTTGTCATCGTCGATTCGCAAGTATTTGGCGACCTGCCGCTTGGCGAAAGCCCGTCGGTTTTGAAGCGATAGATGCCTTGGACGACGCCGGCGATGAATGGCCGGATGAGTTTTTCTATTTCTTCGCGGGTCATCTCGTCGCTTGTAGCGCAGCTCCGGTTGCGGAACAACCCTCATATTCCTTTGCTTAGTGTCTTTATGCCCTCAGACACTGCTTATTGCTGGCGCGTAAATCACCCGCCCGTGACTCCGTAGACTTCCGCGCCCTTTGTAAGATTTCACTCACCGGCTTCGGGCGAAACTGCCCAATGCCCGTGCGCCGTTTAAGGCGCGCCAAACCGCTTTTCGTGTCAACTCTACACGGGCACATCCTTGGCTTAAGAGAAATCCCGTGCGGATCACCGAAGTCAGAATTCGTCCTACCAATGCCGGTCGAGTGAAGGCGCGCGTAAGCATCACCATCAATAATTCCTTTATGATCCGAGATCTCAAAGTGATCCGGCTCAAGAGGGGATATTTTGTCCAGTTCCCGAGAAAAAGACAGCCGGACAGCAGCTATGCGGAAATTGCCGTTCCGATCAATGCCGAAGCACGCTCGATGATAGAGGAAGCAGCTTTCGCGGAGTTTGAAAAGGTTACCGGCGAACACACGGCCAGATGAGTGTTAAAGCAAAAATGACGATTCACCAATTATATCTATTTTGAATCTCCTAGCAATTTATGGAAATTATATACTTGACTCCCTTAGAACGTGAACGTGCTGAGTATGGGCTGAGAACGCTGAAACATTTAAAGCAGGAACTTGAGCACTCACCTTGCGGGAATCAGTTTGAAAAATATCCATTTGACATTGGCGGTCTGAGTTGGATCACAAGAGAAATTAAGCGCGAGGAAACGCTGTTAGGAGACAGGCTCATGGAAGATGTTGAGCAATGGGCGAGAACGGACGCGATAAACTTCTGGCATTTCCCCACGATCCAGCAAATCGCATACAAGCTTTGGGAAGAAGCGGGACGACCTGATAACCGCTCGCTGGATTTTTGGCTTGAGGCGGAGCGGATTTATGATGCCCGTCGTCGATCAATCCCGAGAAACGTTCCGTGAGACCGAGCCCCCGGTCGCACTACCATAGTCACTGGCCATCGGAAGCTCTCGCTCTCGAATAGAGTTGCACTGCGCGTTCGTACGGATCACGAGAGCGTAGGGAATCTAAAAGGCTTGCAAGAATCCGAATTTTTATAGCCCTCGCCACGGCTGAATTCAACCGACACACAAAAATCATCGCACGGTAATGTCAATTCAGTATCTCAGTGGCAACGATCAGCAGACCATAAGAATCTCTTAAGCACAAAGCGCGCTTATCGCGCCACCATAGCTGGGAATAGCATGATCACCGTGTCTGATTCCAAAAAAGTTGCGCATTGATCATGGTAACTTTTTGATTTGCAGATTACGAAATTGTGTCCGCGACAGAAAATCGTGGCACTGCAAAGCGATGTAGCCGGTCTGTTGCCGACTGCTTTGGTAATCGTTAACGAGCTGTCCATTTAGAGTAACCCGGATTCTCGGCCCGTTTGCCTCAATGAGATAGTTATTCCAGGCGCCGATCTGAACCTGCGTCGATGCAGACGGTGCTTGCAGGTCGTAAATGGCGCCAGTGACCTTGAGCGGATGACCTTCCGTGTTGGTGACGGAATCGAATCCTCGCTGGTCGATCTGAACTTCGTGGCCCTTGGCATCAGCCTCTTGGAGCGCATTCGGTACGTTCGGTGCCGGGATGCGGATATATACCCCAGAATTTTCTTCTCGCCGGCTGATTCGCCAATCCAGCGAAAGGATGAAGTTAGTGAACTGCTCCTTAA
>VBKE01000561.1:1814-3151 GCA_005879605.1 Deltaproteobacteria bacterium | reverse complement strand
CTTGCGCTCCTTTAGATCACGCCCGATCGCCAGCTCGATCACTCCTTTCGGTTTTTTAATGACCCCCCATGCGAGCGCTTCGTAGACGCGTGTGATGCTGTGTTGTTTGAATTGCGCTGCCAGGGACCGGTGGGCCTCGTCCGTCTTGGCGATCACCATGATTCCAGACGTCTCCTTATCGAGCCGGTGCACGAGGCCCGGCCGTTCCTTGCCACCGACCGTGGAAAGTGATCCTTGGGGCGTGTCGAAATGATGCAGGAGCGCATTGATCAGGGTGCCGGACCAGTGCCCCGGCGCCGGGTGGACAACCAAGCCAGCCGGTTTGTTCAGGACCAGAATCGCCTCGTCCTCATAGAGCACATCCAGCGGAATCGGCTCCGGCTTCATCTCCAACGGCTCCGGCCGCGGGATCTCTAAGACGATTCGATCGCCTGGCTTGATCTTCTGGCTGGGCTTGGCGGGGAGGCCGTTGACCGTGATGCGGCCGTCTTGGATCAACCGCTGAAGAGCCGAGCGGGACAGCGTCGGCTCGCGGTTTGCCAGGAACAGATCTAGTCGTTTAGGCGTTTCGCCGGCCGTGACGACGAGCTCGGTCTGTTTTTCAAACGTCTCTTTGTGCAATCGGGATCCGGTGGCTCCAGAGGCATGCGCCAGTAAGCTGCCATATGCCTAATCTGATTACAAGGGATGCCTTTTAGGTAAACCGGATGAGATTTCATCGATGTGTTCACGGCTGGCATGCGATGGAGGAGGTATGAGCTAGGCAAACGGTTCATTTTTGGACGGACGCCGAGCGGTCGTTACACAGTCATAGCTTGCCTAAGTACTTGGAAGCGCAGGAAAACAATGGCTGCACCAAGCCACGGCATTCCTGAGTCCCATATTTGCTTGTAATCACTTATGAACCTATTGGACCACGTATATTCCGTCCTTTCCAGGCCGGATCCTAGCCCTGGCTCTGTAATGCGGCGATCCTCTGAGGTCTAAGAAGGAGCAATAGGGATTGTCACCAGGTATTTTCCCACTTTCGATTCACCCATTCACCTGATTCCACCAACTCACTATGTCGCCTACCGTCGGCCACATGTCTCCGCCGTTGCTGATTCGGACTAAGCGCCTCCTTCTTGCTCTCTCCGTCGTCGCGTTTGGCGGCCTGATGCAAGGCTGTCTGGGAGCTGCATGGCTTGGGGCCGTCGGCACCGATCTGGTGCGGAGCAGCGACGTTGAATTTCAGCCGTTCCAGAACTCGTGGGTCGCTCCATCTGCCACCTGGCATGAACGGGGCTCGATGACGAGTGTCGCGGTGACCCCAGTAGAAGTAAATACGGCGATGGCGT
>VBKE01000561.1:0-1794 GCA_005879605.1 Deltaproteobacteria bacterium | reverse complement strand
GCCCATCTGAAGTCACGACCGGACTGCAACTCCAGGAGAAGACGGAAGGGACTGCCAGCATCAGCGCCCAGAATGATGTCACAGCGGTGCAGAGGATTACCGCGACGCTGGGCGTCGATTGTGTCCTATTCGTCAGAGAGGTGGAGGAACTCTCGCAGGAGAGCTTCTGGGGCTGGAAGCAGCGCTATTCGAATCGGTTGTACTTGGAACTCGTGACCGCCGAGGGGGTACACCTGTGGAGGGATGAGCTGCCATTCATCGTCGTGAAGGGCACCAAGGCGTTGGAAGAAGAATGGGTCAAACAGGCTCTTGAGACCCATTTGGTAGCCCAGTTGAACAAAATAGGGTTAGCGACGCTTGGGCTGCCACTGAAGCAGGACCCCTTCTGAACCGCAGTTTAATATGTTCGAGTTATGGTTTACGTGAGGGCACAGAAGAAATATTGGTTTATTCCCTTCATCCTTCTTCTGCTTGAGCTTGGAGCCATCACAGTCGGGACGGAAGGGTCGAGCATCGCTCCGTTCATTTATGCTATCTGGTAGCAGATCCTTGTGACATCACCGACTCTATATTATAGAACCGAACCGCTCCGCTCCTTCGAAACAGTTGCCATTCAGATTGCATTTTTTCACTTTCTCAATCTCCGAAACCAGGACGGTTGGCGTCTGAATAGCGGTCACGGGCTCCTGCCCTGGCTCTAAGCTCTTAACCGCAGAGCAAAAAGAGGATAAGTTCGGCGATGCAAGTCTTGGCGCAACTCAGCACCATTCTCTGTTGCCCAAAATGTGAGGGGGACCTGACGACCACCCAAGACATGATGATCTGTCGACGATGCTCTCAGTCTTTCAGGATTATGAAAGATATCCCGCTCCTGTTTTGGCCGAATGAATGGGAACCCAACAAGACGGACGTCACGGACCTCGTCAAATCCTTCTATGAGAAGACTCCCTTCCCCAATTATGATGATTGTGATTCCGCGGGTAGTCTGATGCAAAAGGCGGAGCGAAGTGGCTTGGTCAAGCTGCTGGGAGAACAGATCCCGTTGGGAACCAGAATCCTAGAGGTGGGCTGTGGAACTGGCCAACTCACGAACTTTCTTGGGATCTTGAATCGGACCGTGATTGGGACGGACATCTGTTTAAACTCCTTGCGGCTCGGTCACGATTTTAAGATGAAGAACTCGATTGCCGGCAGCCATTTCGTCCAAATGAACCTGTTCAGGCCGGTGTTCAAGCCAGAAAGTTTCGATCTCGTCTATTGCACCGGGGTCTTGCACCATACAGGAGACGCCTTCGGCGGGTTCCAATCGATCGCACGACTCGTCCGCCCGAACGGCTATATCGTGATTGGCTTGTACCACCGATTCGGGAGGCTCCTCAACGACCTCCGGCGCTGGATATTTACCCTCACAGGCAACCGCGGTACCTTTTTGGATCCGACTCTCAGAGCCAGCCGGGGGCTCGGAAGTGCCCAACGAGAAGCCTGGTTTGCCGACCAGTACAAACATCCACACGAAACCAAACACACGATCAGCGAAGTACTGGTCTGGTTTGAACGGACGGGGTTCTCGTTTGTCAAGAGCGTCCCCAAAACACGCCCGTTCAGCGGATTCTCTGCCAATGAAAGATTGTTCAGCCCCGAACCACCAGGAGGTCGGATTGAACGGAGGCTCGTGGAATTCGGCATGACGTTCACCGCGAGCAAGGAAGGGGGGTATTTCATCGTTCTTGGCAAGAGAAGGGCGACGCGGAATGACAGCTGACTCCAGCAGTTCGGAGCTGCTGGCAGCGCAAG
>VBKE01000560.1 GCA_005879605.1 Deltaproteobacteria bacterium | reverse complement strand
AGTCGGTTATCTCCTGGCCCAAATCCGCCAGCGCGCCAAACGTGTGAACAAGCTTTTGCGTCGTTGGTTCCATACGGAAAGACTTAGTGACCGGCCGGCTTTAAGAATGTCGCGAACTTAGTTATTGAGGATAAGGCTTCCTGCTCATCTTTCGCCAGCGTGACATGACGCGTGAGGCCAAGCATCTCAAACAATTCCGTCGTTTGATTGTTTACGTCGGAAAAGACTACCCGCGCGCCATTTTTTTCGGCCACGTCGATGACGCCCAAAAGAATTGAGACCCCGATGCTGTTGACCAGCTCTGTGTCGCGAAAATCAATTACCAGCGCGCGGCAACCCGAGTCGAGCTGACGCTTACATTCGCGCTCGATGCGCTCGCCACTCAGCTTGTTCAGGTAATCGCTCGCATAGATTACCGCCGTTGTGCCCACACAACGCGAGCGTACCGATAAACTGATTGGGTCTCCCACGCAGCTGCTCCCTCCTGCTACGTTTAATTCAAAAGCCTGGGTGTGTCCGACAAACTTCAGTTTGTCGTTGACCATTGCTTACTGAAGCAACGGCGCGCCGAAACATAGAAACGACAAACTAAAGTTTGTCGGACACTAGTTCCGCAAGTACTTTGTCATGCGCAGGCTGGTGCCGTCGTCGGCGCGCTCAAACTCAACTTCATCCATCAAGGTCTTTATTATGTTGAGCCCCCAGCCGCGCCTGTTCAAGGTGTCCGCGCTTTCACTCGCTGCGGCCTTCTCTCCGTTCTTCGCTTCTACGCTTGCAGGCACTATACCACGGCTGGAGATGACGATGACTAATTTATCAGGATCGCTGCGGAACCGTTGATGAATTTTTCGATCCGGGCTAAGACTGTGCTCCGAGGCGTTGATGCAAGCTTCAACGACGGCATGTTTGATCTGGTTAATCGCTTCGGGTTTGAAATTTAGCCGGCGAGCAATCTGTTCGACTGTATGCGCAACGATCATCTCGTTGTCTGCACCCATCGGCACGGTCATCTCAAACTCATTGGTCAAGGAAGTCTCTTTGTCCGGCGCCGAGGATTCACTCAGACGCGCTGTAAGCAGTTCAATTTGTTGGCGACTGGAACCGTAAGCTTCGCGTTCACTGAGCAGTTGACTTGCTTCTGACGAAAAGCCTTCCGGCGCAATCAGCCATATCTGAATCCTTCCAAAACCAAATCGGCGCGCGAGCAAGTCCAATCGTTCGCACCAGGTTGCCGCCAGCTCGCGATCGGCTTCCAGCTTGGAGTCTATCTCTGCCGCCAGCCACACCACCTCGCTGGCGTCGGTGTAATTCTCGCCCTTGAACGCATGGCCCACGACGCAACGCTCTTCGTCGCACTGCTGCATGTCAGGGCTGAAAGACGCGCAGCTTGCGACATGGACCACCTGCGGCAATCTGGTCAATTCGGTTTCGGCGTCAAGGCCGTCGCCAATCTCTTCCGGGGTCGCGCCCTTGTAAGCTTTGCTGAAACGCTGGTAATCGAACAAGCTCGCAGGTACGCGTTGGCAGTCAAACCTGGCTAACAGCTCGCTTAGGCCGATCGCTGCTGCGCGCCGGTAGTGTCGCGCCATAGTGTTGGGCGCGCGCTTCAATGATTCAGTTATTGTTTCGGCTACGACAAGCGCGCGTGGGTCGCTTGCAAGCTCGAGACGAAAACGCGTTTTCAAATAGTCCTTCCACACCAGCGAACCGCCGCCAGCTTCAATGGAGCTGCCATCCCACGTAATGACCTCCTGCACGTGCAGTGTACGCAGGACTTTCTCCAACTCGTCCACTTTCAGACGAAGTCGCTTTTGCCAGGCTTCAAACACACGGAACAGCGCCCGGCGCGTTTCCGGCTCGAACGCCATCTCCTCGAGCATGGCTGAGTAGTAGCGGTTGATTCGTCCACCCATCAATTCGTCGACGTAGAGTTGCTCGCAGGCAAGGTAGCTGGTTAGTGACGCGTTCCGTTCGCGCGCGGCCTGCATGAAAGCGGTAATGAAAAACGGACTGCTCTGGAATTGCTGGACCAGTAGGTCTCGCGTTTCCTCGCTTAGGCGCACCTGTTGTCGCTGGGCGACACGCTCAACCAAAGACCGCCCGTCTTCGTCACTTAGTCTCTCAAGTCGGATGATGTCGATCCCATCAAAGTCGCGTTGAATCCCATGGGCTGCGTTCAACAGTTGTCGTCGCAGGCCGGCGACTGCGTAAGGAAGATTCGAGCGGCCGAGAACGCGAATTATTTCTCTGCCAAGCGACGGGCCGCCGCCGGAGGGCTCGGCCAACGGCACGGCATCGAGCATCACAAAAGCTCGACCGCTCGCCGTAGGAATTTTCTGCGGAGCCCCGAGGCACCAGCGGATCAATGCTCGATCGTCATTGCCAAACCGTTCGCGGTTGTATGATTCAACCAGCTGCTCGATCCATTCGTAATCCGTCGGCGGCGCCAGTTCCAACAGGTCATGGAGCGTTACTGACGACTGGCAAAGCGCGGGCTCGTCGCGGCGAAACGCCAGGTACTGCAATAGGAACGTGTTGAGGAATTCGATCGCGGTGCTGACCGCCGTGGTCTCGTCTCGTGGCAACGCAAAATATATAGGAATGATCTCTCCGCGTTGGTTGAAAAGATCGTCGTAGGCTTGCCGCAAGAGCTCAGAGACACCGGCAGAAGGCTCCAGCAACAAGAGCAGGCCACGAGCCTGAGGACGATGCGGATGAGACACAATCTGCATCAGCTCGGCGGCGCGACCGACGAACTCATCTCTTCCCACGCGGCCTAAAACTCGCCGCTGCTTGTGTCCGAGGCTATCCGCGTTCATTGGGCTTAGGTGTCCTCAGAAAAGCGTCTTGATAGAAGGCAATCTTGTTCTTGCCCTGGCTTTTCGCGTCGTAGAGAGCCCGATCGGCGGCCCAAATAATCTGTTCTCCGGTATTAACAAACGGCGAAAAGGCCGCCACGCCGAGGCTGATGGTCACGGCGCCCAGCGGTTGCGTCTTTGCGTGTGGATAGCTCGTATGCTCGATTCGCTCGCGGATACGTTCCGCGATTACGAGCGCCTCAGTTAGCGACGTCTGCGGCAGGAGTATGCAAAACTCTTCACCACCGTAACGCGAGGCGACATCCGCGGAACGCAGTGAGCCTTTCAGGGCATGCGCAGTAATCTGCAGGGCGACATCGCCGGCTTGATGCCCATTGCGATCGTTGTACAACTTGAAGTCATCGATGTCGATCATTAGAAAGCTCATGGCGTACTCATAGCGTTTCGAGCGATTCACTTCTTCCGTCAAACGCTCTTCCAGATAACGCCGATTAGGCAATGCTGTCAGCGGATCTGTAATCGACATCAATTGATACTGATTAGCTTTTTCCTGCCACTCGGCGCGCTCCAACGCCAAAGCGACTTGCGGAGCAATAATCTCCAGGAGGCTGGCGTCTACCAGATCGTAAGGCCCGCCGCCGGATTTATCGGTCAAGTTAAGGATCCCGATTTTTCGACCGCCAATCATGATCGGATAACTAATAAACGATTTCGTCTTATAGCGTCTCTCAGGCGGCGCGGGAGTGATCCCGGCCGCTTCCAGGTCCGCAACGATTGTCGGCCGCCCGGATTGTAGCGCTGCGCCGGAGATACCTTCGCCGAGGTGCATCGGCGAGACTTCGGAGACCTCGGTCGTCAGGCCCACGGCCGCTTTGACAGTAAGCTCATTCGTTGCTTCGTTGAAGACCAACAGCGAAACCCGCTCTGCATGCAAGAGTTCCTGGGAATTCGTGAGAATCGCAAGATAGGTTTTCTCCGCATCGGTTGAACTGATTCGCTCCAGAAAATACTGCAGCGATTCGGCAAACCGCGATTGATACTCCAACTCGCCCCTCAGGCGTTGAACTTCTTGTGCCAGCCCCTCCGCCGTTTCAGATTTCTTAGGT
>VBKE01000199.1 GCA_005879605.1 Deltaproteobacteria bacterium | reverse complement strand
CCGCTGCAGCCCGGCCATTATGTCTGAGGTAAAGGCCAGCGCGCAGGGGGAAGGCAAGGAGAAAGAAGAACATGTCAAGGAATTACTTATCATTGTGAAAATCTGGACCGCCATGATCTTGGCGCCTTTCGCAACGCCGGAGAACGGCGCCACAGCGCCATCCTGACCGTTCCCGGCTGCGATACCGGCGACGTGGGTGCCGTGGTCGCAATCGGGCAGCACATCGCACGGCAGGCCGGATCCCTCTACAAATGAAGACTCTACGCCGCCGGGGCATACACTGGTCGCGAAACTATTGGGATCATTGGTAGAGAAACACGCCTCCTCGGCTACTTTCCCACCAAGGAATGGATGGGTCTTGTCGACGCCCGTGTCGAGCACGGCCACCACCGTGCCGCCACCGTCTAAGGCCAGCCCCGCAGACCCCCCTGGCCACACTTGGTCCGCCTGAACTAACGGAACGCTCTCGGCCAGAAACGGGGCGTTCAGTTGATCCTCTACCACCTCCACGACGCCTCGCAACAATTCGAGCGTCCGCAGGCCATCCGCCCCCACCTGGAGGGCGATGAAGGGGAAGTCCTCGAATTGACGCCGCATTTGGTGCGTAACGTTGAGAAGGCCAGCTCTGACTGAGTTCTGTGCCCGTGCGATGTCCGCCCGGCGGAGGCTTTGCAGGATGTCGCTGTTAACCCACGTGCCCGGAGTGTCACTCACAGCAAGTCGCACGATCACGCGAACCTCACCCTCACTCTGAGCCTTCTGCATGAGCGTCTGTGGAATGAGCTGAGCGTAGACGCTACGAGCAGCGAGCGAAAGTGAAAGAAAGAAAGACAAGATCAGAAGTTGCATCGAGAAGAGCCCGACCAACGCGCGGAGCCTCATAGGTCAGATGCCTCCACGCGAACAGACTTCTTGATCCGAGTTTTTTTCTAGGAGCTCCTCGGGCGTGAAGACTTTTTCTCTGACTGCTCCTCCGAGTTGACACGCTGCAAGACCGGGAGCGAAGCGCCTGTCAGAAGCGCTGTTGGGAAGAATCGCTGTAGGTTCAAGAGATGTTTTGTTCCGCCTCGTCCATCGCTGACTCAAAAGACTTCTTTTGTCTTTCTGCTACACAAATATCCCGCCCAGATACGCCTTTTCTGCTGGGCAGTCAAGAGCCATCGCCCTCGCGATTGCTTTAACGAGGATAAAATTGTTTGGCAGAGAAGCCGGGTGCGAGCCCACATTATTCATGGTCAGAGGGAAAACTACGACACTGTGTCGATCGAGGGATGAGCCTGGAGGAGTGAAGGCACAGAGACGAACAGCTTCAATGCCGTCTTTGGTGCTTGGCTCGGCGCTCGTATTTTTTCCCAGGCATTCGCTCCAGTAACTCAGTTTGCAGGCCGCTCCAAGGCACAGGCTTATTGCCTTCGCTTTGGAGGGCTCGCCCCTCGTTCGCTGTCACGAGTGCATAATCTGGGCTAGTTCATGGGAATGAATGTTATGACGTGAGCGAGGCCGGGCGCTGCTGGAGGTCGTGCAACAGGACAATATCAATTTTTCAGCTTCTACTTTTGGTTTCTGGTTAGCTCCAAACTCTAAATGACCAAAAACAAGTAAGCTCTCGTCTCCCGTTGCGCGTAAAAGCTTAAGACATTATCGCTCCGTCCAGCGCTCTAGGTCTCGCTTCTCCACGTAGCCAGGCTTGTTACCGCGCTTGGATTCTACTCGTAACCAATCGCCCTCGGCGCGGAGAACGTTAACCTTGACGTCCGCTGGTAGCTTCGCCGCGACCCTATATTGGAGTCCGGGTCCTTCCCGCAGGTCAGTTTCCTTGATGGTTCTATAAGGACCCGCAACTTCTGCAACGACAGTCTTGGTTTGTGCAGTTTGTTGGTCCTGCACAGGTCGAGCGTACTGCTCGTTGATATACCCGGGCTTGTTTCCATGTTTGGATTCAACCTTTAACCAGGCACCTTCCCTGCCGACGACGTTCACCTTTACGCCTTTGGGAATCGTGGTGACAACTTCATAGTTGGTACCTGGCCCTTTTCGGACGTGAACGTCGGTCGTGGTGAGGTAGGTTCCCTGCGGCGATTGCCCAGCCGCTGCTTCGGCGGACAAGAGAAATGCCGCTAACAATAGTCTGAAGCCAAATTCAGCGGTCCGCGAGAACGGTTTCATAGTTTGCCCTCCGTCATGAGCAATCGCAACTCCTGGTTTTTCCGGTTACTCTTTCCAACAGCCCTGCGCCTCAAAAGTTAGACCATCCATCGTGCGAATTGTTAGCTCTAGAATGCCTGAGATCTCGGCGAAAGCAATGGTTTGCGAACTTTGCTCCGATCGAGCTTGCACGCATGTCACGATCTGCTTGCGCGCACAGGGGCGCAAGATTTGACATTGGCGTTGGGCTTGCCATATAAGTGCACTCCTGGACCGGACAGCAGAAAAGTTTGTTGGATCTTTTTATCCCGGTAGTTTGATGATGAAGATAACTGAGCGAAGAGGGAGGAGCTCATGCTGAAGGAATTCAAAGAATTCGTGATGCGTGGCAACGTGCTTGATTTAGCAGTGGCCGTGGTGATCGGCGCAGCCTTTGGCAAGATCATCGCCTCGTTTGTCGAGGATGTCCTCATGCCGCCAATTGGGTTGGCTTTGGGCAATGTCGATTTCTCAAACTTGTTCATTAACTTGTCCGGGAAAGACTATCCAAGTGTGGCCGCGGCCAAGGCTGCGGGTGCGGCGACCCTCAATTACGGAATCTTTCTCAATATGATTATCAACTTTTTGATCATTGCGTTCGCGATCTTCATTCTGATCAGGCAGATCAGTCGAATGCAAAAACCCGCACCAGCAGCGGCTCCAACAACCAAGGATTGCCCGTATTGTCTGTCGGCTATTCCGATCAAAGCGACACGCTGCGCACACTGCACCTCGGAATTAAAATAGCAGTCAACTGATCAAAATTGCCGCTTCTACCGGCAACTTTCGTTAGAAAATAGTTGCCGGGACTCGGATTTATGACCGATTTTTTGCTTGACAAGCCCGGTCATCTATACTACGGTCTGCGTAAATTTTGTCCGTAAAATTTCTCGAGGAGGCAAAGATGGGCAAGAATAAGTATCTAGCGTTGAGTGCGTTGGGGTTTTTCCTGAGCGGTTGCACAGGAACAGGACTAACGAAAAATCAGGCGGCACTGCTTGGCGCTGTTGGTTGCGGTGCTGTCGGTGCTGGTGTGGGAGTTGGAATAGGGCATACCACACATCACCGTGAGAACGAAGGAGCGGCCGCAGCGATCGGCGCAGTAACCGGCGCCTTGCTTTGCGGCGCTCTAGCTTATTTGACTACCGAGGAACCAAAGCCACCACCTCCGCCACCTCCACCGCCACCACCGCCTCCGCCGCCACCACATTCTCGATGATGTTCTCTTTGATTTTGACAAGAGCACTATCAAGCCTGAAGCGTCTGCCATCTTGGATAGACTCGTTGCTTTCATGAACGAGAACAAAGACAAGAAGGTCAGTCTTTCCGGACACACCGATAGCATTGGAAGCGACGCATACAATCTAAAGCTCTCCGACCGACGTTGGACGTCGGTTAAGAATTATCTCGTAAAGAAAGGCGTCGATACGGGTCGAGTTTCGGGCCAGGGATTTGGCGAGTCGAAGCCGATCGCCGATAACAAGACCAAAGAAGGGCGCGCGAAGAATCGCCGCGTCGAAATCAAGGTTAATTAGAGAAGACCGGGGACCCCGATGCGAAAGAGAAGCACGATTTGGATTACTCTCTCACTTTTCGTATTGCTGTCCCCGTTATTCTCCGTCGCGCAAACCGTCAAACAGAAGGAAGTCATAAAGGAGAACGATGCGAAGATCGAGCAATACAAGAAGTGGTTGGATCAAGTTGGTTCCAAGGGCTTGAATTTTTGGTTGCGTCTCGACAGCGGTCATAGGCCGCACCGACTTTATGTGGGAGAAGGTTTTGAGAAGGCTGACTACAGTGAGAAAGAACGCTTTATCGAAATCTTCTCCCGCTATCTCGCAGGGGTTCCAGATAAGAATATGTTGATCGATATCTATGATCCCGCTAGCGGAAAAGCTATAGGAGAATATGGCTTCGGCGGGTTTCGGCTTTTCTAGCTTTTTTCCTCACTTCAGTCCCTCCATATATCTTTAACAAATCTTTCATCAGCGTTTTCTCTTCAGTGGTCGGGAACGGGAGAAGGGTCTGCTACTATAGCGAGAGCCTCTCGGGGTTTTTCCCCTTCGGCGATAAACCATGCGGCCTTTGAAGCAGTTGCGGCAAGATGCCCGCAGAATATTCGCTGCAGGAGTTGCCGCTGTAGATCCGGCCAAAGCAGTTAAACGATATCTTCGTCGTCGGGGCCGTGTGGTCAGGGTCGGCGACCGTCGATACGACCTTTCTGAATATCGCCATCTCTATGTTGTGGGCGCCGGCAAGGCCTCGGCACGAATGGCCCGCGCGGTCGAAGACATCTTGGGCGAATCGATTGACGGCGGAATTGTAACCGTTAAATACGGCTACTCCGTTCCGGCGAAAAGGATCAATATTGTCGAAGCTGGCCATCCCTTACCGGACCCAGCGGGCGTGAGGGCAGCGCGACGAGTTATCGCTACTGTAGACCAGGCCGGCAAAGATGATCTCGTAGTTTTTCTTGTTTCCGGTGGCGGCTCGGCTCTTTTGCCGTGCCCGGCAGACGGGCTCACGCTGAAAGATAAACAACGCACGACTCAAATTCTTCTAGATTGTGGCGCCACAATTCACGAGGTGAATGCAATACGGAAGCACATCTCGAAGGTTAAAGGAGGTCGCCTGGCACGGTTGGCTTATCCGGCGACCGTGGTCTCATTGATCCTCTCCGATGTCATCGGCGACTCGTTGGAAAGCATCGCCTCCGGACCCACGGCTCCCGACGCGAGCACGTTTTCAGATTGCCTGCGGATCATAGAGCGCTACAGAGTTCGGCAAAAAATCCCGCCAGCGGTAAGAGCCTTTTTGCGCCGCGGCGCCAAAGGCGATCTCGACGAAACGCCGAAAGCCGCAGATCCGGTTTTTGCAAAAGTGCAGAACGTTTTGATCGGAAGCAATCGCTTGGCGCTACAAGCCGCGAAACAGGAGGCCGAAGCTTTGGGTTACAACTGTTTACTCCTATCGAGCTTGGTTGAAGGAGAAACCCGAACAGTCGCCGCAGTGCACGCGGCGATAGCCAAGGAAATCAGCCTGACGGGCAATCCGGTTCGTCGACCCGCTTGTGTTGTTTCCGGCGGTGAAACCACCGTGACCGTTCATGGCCCCGGATTGGGCGGTCGGAACCAGGAGTTCGCTTTATCTGCCGCGATCCAGATAGCTGGGCGGAAACGGGTCGTCATCCTGAGCGGCGGGACAGATGGAACGGACGGACCGACGAATGCTGCGGGAGGCATGGTCGACGGCGGGACGTTGCAGAGAGCAGGAGCTAAGGGCCTGGATCCCACTGATTTTCTTCGAAGAAACGATTCATATCATTTTCTGCACTCGACCGACGATCTTCTGATTACAGGCCCCACCTATACGAACGTGATGGATCTCCACGTAATGCTGATTGCGTAGCGTGGCGTCTCCACCATTGATTTCGAAATCTTTCGTGATTAGAGTGCCATTTTCTGTAGGTAGACGGGGAACAAATTCTTTTTCCATGAAAATTAAGGGAGCGGTAAATGATCGACGTCAGTCTAAAAGGAGTTCGCTGTCGGGCGGCTCAAGAGATATTGGATCTCGGTGGAAACATCGGCGCTGCCACGGAAGGAACCATCATCTATGAGCTCGAAGGAGAAGGCGGGCAGTTAGTAAATGTGCAGTGGGACAACGGTACGAGCTCGCTGGTTTCCTCGGAGGAGATTGTGATCACCGACGGCGCGGTGATCTGGCAATAGCGAAAGATTATTTTCTTCCAGCCTTTGGTCCGTCCGCAACGCCGCAAACGTGTCGCAGGTTGATACTCATTCCCACAAGCTTCTTCTTTGAAACAAGCACTTCTCACTCTCGGTGACAGAACTTCCTGCAGATCGGCACTGATTCACGGGTGGCGTTGAATGAGGTAGGCCATGCCTCAATCGGGGCGTTTCCCTACGCGGTCCGCGGCAAGTCTGCTTGTCTGATTTCATCCGTTTAGTGAGGAAAAGACTGACAGGGGAGTTATCGCTTTCCATTGAGATATTTTTTTTCCGACTACCCGGTCTCCCCCTGGTTGCCTGCTACTTCATGATTCAAGGGCAAATACAGCTTAAAGGTGGTTCCCTGACCGGGCCGACTTTCCACGTCAATTCTTCCGCCGTGATTTTTGACGATCCGCGCGCAGATGGGAAGGCCCAGCCCCAAACCTCTTCGCTTCTTTGCGCTGAAGAAGGGTTGAAAGATTTTGGCCAAATTATTCTCATCAATCCCAAATCCCGTGTCCGCGAGGCGGAGCACGATCTCCGAAGGACTCCGGTCGACCCATTCCACCTTCGTTTCTACAGTCAGTGTTCCGCCGTCCGGCATGGCGTCAATGGCGTTTAGATAGAGATTGATCAAAACCTGCTCCAGTTGCTGCGGATCGGCATAGATCCGTGGCAGATCCGCCTCGAATGCTTTTACGACCGCTACCTTCTGCTTGTACAGACGGTTTTCTACCAACTGAAGCGTCTTCTCAATGCTGGCCGCAACATTGGTTAAACATAGTTCGGTGCTCCTGGGGCGGGCATATTCCATCAGATCACTGATGATCTTCTTACAACGCTTGGACTCCTCATCGACGATTTTTAAGGGTCGATAATTGGGGTCCGCGGGATCCGTGCCGCTCAGCATGTCTTCGATAAACCCCATGATGATTCCGAGAGGGTTGTTGAATTCATGGGCCATGGAAGCGGTGATCTCACCGAGAGAAACCAGACGCCCCGAAGCGATTAGCTGCTGCTCCAATTCCTGCGACTGCTGCCGTAATTTCTCCTCGCTGCGGCGCAGAGCGTCGACGACTCGCTTGTGCTCTGTTACCTCATGAATGAGCCAGCGAAGGCCGACGGGTTGTTCTCGCGCGTCGCGTACGGCAGTAACTGTCAAAGCCGCGTCAAAAGGGTTCGACTCCGTAGGAACCAGCCGACCCTCCCATTTTTTTACCGCGCTGTCGATGGGAATACCGATCAACTCGGCGCAAAACGACATCTTGTCTTGTGGATGAACAAAATCGGTGATCGGTTTGCCCACCAGGGCAGCCAATGGAGTGTTCAGCTGTTTTACTGCGGCCTGATTGGCTTCAAAGATATTCCCATGGATGTCGGTGACCAGGTCGCCGTCGGGCGCAAACTCGAAAAGCTCCTGGTAGCGTTTGCGTTCATTTTCCACCGCCGCCTGGGTCTGAAATAATTCCTCGTTCTGCGCGCGCAGCTCTTCCTGCATGACTTGGAATTCCTCGATGGCCGCTTGTAGCTCTTTATTTTTTTTGTGCAGCTCTTGTTCCGCTCGAAGCCGCTCGGCAAATTGTCCGATCTCCCTGCCTATGGCTTCCACGGTCTTGAGTAGCGGTTCGTCGGGTTGGCGAATGTCACTGCTGAAAAACTCCATTATGCCCAGGATCTCGCCTCCCAATTTGATCGGGAAGGCAAAAGCTCCGCGCAGACCCTCTCGGGACACCACCGAAGCGCGTGGGAAATTGTTGTCTTGAGTTACGTCGGGGATCCAGGTGGCCTCGCGATTTTTCCAGACCCGGCCGGGAAGACCGATCCCCATCGGAAACGTGAACTGTCGGCAGATGGCTTCAAAGGCAGAGAAGTCTCTGGTTGCCGAGCGCCATACCTCGACACAGCGCAGGCGTTTAGCGTCGTCGTCCACCTCCCAAAACGCGCCAAACTGCCACTCCAGATACTCACTGATCACCTGAAGGGTCTTTCGGGAAGCTTCTGCTAGCGTTCGCGATTCCGCCAGCAATCGCGTGACCGCGTGCTCCATTGCGGTACGGCGCTCTGACCGTTTGCGCGATGAAATGTCACGTGTCAGACCGCGGGTATGAATGAACTTGCCATTTTCCCACATCACGCTGGAGTTAATCAGAACATGGCGGATCGCGCCATCTTTGGCCCGCATGCGCGCTTCATAGTCATGCAGCGTCTCGCCGCGTCTTAATCGCTCCAGGATGTCTTCGATCATCTCCTGATCGACGTGAAATTCTGCGATGGGGTGGCCGACGTACTCGTCGCGGGCGTAACCGAAGATTTCGAGCTCGGCTCGATTCGCCCGCAAAATGATTCCGTCAGGGCCAACCCAATGGAAGGGAATGGAGGCGTTCTCAAAAAAGTCAGCGAGCTCATGTTCGCTCCGCCGGAGTTCTGCCAATCTTTCCGTCCTGCTGATCTCATCCTGTGGCATGGTTTACCGTCGATAGGGTTTTTCGCCTGATTTTTTCAATTTACGGGTAAATAGAGTTTAAAGGTTGTGCCATGACCCGGCTGACTTTCTACGTCGATTCTGCCGCCATGATTTTTGACGATGCGCTGACATATCGGAAGGCCCAGTCCTAAGCCTCTTCCCTTCTTTGCAGTAAAGAAGGGTTGAAAGATTTTGGGTAGATCGTTCTTCTCGATGCCAAATCCCGTGTCCGCTACCGTTATTACCACCATCCGATCCGTCCCATCAACCGGTTCCGTGTTTGCTTCGACGATGAGTTTTCCGCCCTCCGGCATAGCGCCGATGGCGTTGAGATAGAGATTGACCAAAACCTGCTCCAGTTGCTGCGGATCGGCACTGATCTTCGGTAAGTTTTCGTCCACGAGAGTGGCGGCTTCGATTTTTTGTTTATACAAATGATTGGTTATGAGATTGAGCGTTTTTCCCACCGTTTCTTTGATGTCGGTCAGGGTAAGCTCAGTGCTCCTCGGGCGGGCGAATTCCAAAAGCTCTTGAATGATTCTCTGACAGCGCTTGGTTTCCTCGTCGATGATTTTCAAAGATTGATATTGAGGGCTTGAGGGATCGGTCTCACTTAAAAGATCTTGAGCAAAGCCCATGACAATCCCGAGCGGATTGTTGAATTCGTGAGCCATCGAGGCGGTAATCTCCCCGAGAGAGACCAAACGCCCCGACGCGATCAGCTGCTGCTCTAGTTCATGGGCCTGTTGGCGCAATTTCTCTTCGCTCTGGCGCAGCGCTTCTTTGGATTGCTTGATGTCATGGATATCCGTGCTGAATCCGTACCACATTAAAACATGCGCGCCAGGATCCTTAACTGGAATAGCCCGGGTGAGCCACCAGCGATACTCACCGTCGTAACGCCGGTTTCGCACCTCGATCTCGTACTCCTTTCCTTCGCGCAAGCTCTTGGTCCATTGCTCGGCACATGTCTCATAGTCGTCCGGATGCAAGACGAGACGCGGCCAGTCGCGCGCGTTTTGCGCGGGCGCCAGGCCGGTGTAGGCGTACCAGCGATCGTTGGCAAACGTGATCGTGCCGTCTGGCGCAGCCGTCCATACGACCCCCGGCATCATATTGGCGACATGCCGGAAACGCTCCTCGCTGGCACGGAGCGCTGATTCCCGCGCCTCCAATTGTTCTCCGGCCTTCCGAATGGCCCTAGTGACTTCGCTAACTTCCACGACAACATTGGTAGACTCGGTCTCAATGGGCGCTCCAGTCGGTAGTGCATTCGCAGACCGCGCCAGCCCGGAAACCGGTTGAGCGATTCGCCGGCCAAACAGCACAGCGAGACCAACCGCGAGGAGCACGGTAGCCAGTGCTCCTGCCGCCATTGCGACCGTGGAACCGCGCAGCGTCTGTTCGATCTTTTCTTTCGGCACTCCCGTCGCGACCGTCCAGCCGGAAATGTTCGAGCGACTATGCGCGGAATACAAGCGTTGCCCCTCCGGTCCAACGCTTTGGTATGCTTCCTCGGGAGTTTTGCGAAATTTTTCATACAGGGCCGGCGCCGGCCGGCGGCCGACCCACTGCTCATTGTTCAACGTCCGGGCAATGATAATGCCTTGCTGGTCTAACAGAGTCATCGTGGCATCCGGCGGAACCGGATAGCGCAAAATAAAGCTTAACCATGTCGACTGCGGGATCACAGCGGCGAGAACGTACGCAACTGTCTTTTGTTGCTTTAATGGCACCATAATCGCCATGGCGTAACTACCGTCGAAGTTGTCTTTGAAAAGGGGCGACACTGCCGGTTGCCCGGATCTTACGACGGCTGACAGCGTTGCCAAGCCAATGGGTGTCCTAGGCACTCCGGCGCCGACCGGACTGTCCAGATTCATCAATTCCTGCCCTTTCCTGTCGGTGAGAATGATATTCACCCAAATCAATTGGTCGGCTCGAACCCGCTTCGCTTCCTCGTAAAACCGTTGTAATTCCCCGGCCTGCAGGTAGGGAGATTTCCCCAGGATTCCGAGTAGTCCGAGGTAGCGTTCAAGCTCCGAGTCGAGCGCTATCGACATCGCCCGCACACGCTCTAGAAATTGCTGCTCGAAAGCTCTTCTCTGTGCTCGCCAGAATATTGCCGTCATGGCCGCCGAGAAGACCAGAAGCGGAAGGACGGCGCCGAGCACGAGTATGACGAGATGAGTTCGAATCTTCATCGAAATTAATGGCGATTCGAATTGGGTTGGACTCTATGATGGTCCCCTTTATCAATATACAATGAATTTTCTTGTCAGAAAGGCCGGTATCTTTTAACTATGCTCGCTCACGGGTGGCGAGCATGGCTGAGCAGGCGACTGAACAGGAGGCGAGCGGTAGTTCCACGACCAGCAGAACCAAGAGATACCAAGGCTTTTCGCGGGATCAACTGCCCGCGAATGTCAGGCCGGCAATATAGTGCGGATGACGCTTTTCAGTTGTTGGATATCCAGCGGCTTGGTGAGATAGGTAGTCGCGCCTTTCCGGAAGCTTTCATTGCGGCTGTCGATTGTGGGGTAAGCGGTAATCATGATCACTTTGATCGACGGGCAACGGTTTTTTATTTCTGCGAGGAGGGCGAGGCCATCGAGAGGAAACATCTTGATATCGAGGATAGCCAAGTGAAACCCGCCGTTTTCGAGCAGATG
>VBKE01000556.1:1324-4795 GCA_005879605.1 Deltaproteobacteria bacterium | reverse complement strand
AGCGCCACTAATATCGCCACCCTATCGTTTTGGATAAAGTGGACGACCAACGCGAACGACGATGATTTGGCGTTTGAATACACCCCCAACTATAACACGAACGCTGGAGGCTTTATAGCCGACTGGAATTCCAGCAGCTTTGGTGGCGGAAAATTCGAGACAGGTATGGGCAAGGGAGATGGCACCTACTGGACGGATCTTTTCGCCAGGCCGTCAGCGGTGACATGGCACCTTATCCACCTGGTGTTCAATCGCTCCGGACCAACCAACAAGGCGTATGTGGATGGCTTCTTACAAACGCTAACAACAGGCACACACACCGCTTCCAGCATGGGCAATTTTTCTAATAGCTCGCTCTATTTCATGTCCCGAGCAGCGAGCTCGCTGAATGCCGCCGGGACGCTTGACGAAGTCCGGGTCTCGACAGTCGAACGCAATACCGGTTGGGTCGCTACCGAGTACAACAACCAAAGCTCGCCGGGAACATTTATCACCATAGGCAGCGAGTCGTGTCCATAGGCAACACCGACCCCAACACCCACACCGATGCCCACGCCACCAGCACCTCCAACACGCTTGAGCACGAGCTCGAACACGCCCCTGACAATCGATCTCCATTGGGTCCAGTCCCCACTCCCGGAGTGACTAGCAACGGAGTGTACCGCCGTCTGATGAATGGCGGAACTTACCCGACATCACCCACTTATACGATCAATGCGAACACTTCATTCCGGGATAGCCAGGTCTCCCGAGGGGTGAGCTGTTGCTATGAAGTCACCGCGATTAACGCCAACGGGCAGAGCGGGCCTGCCAACGAATCTTGCGCTACGACAAAGTAGATATCCCGACCGCGGTGAGGTCCCTCTCCACTGAGGACATCTTGAAAACTCTCACCGAATCGGCCTTGCGGTTGTATTTATTACTTAGGATGAAGTGAAGAAATTGCGGGCGTCGGCGGGCATCGTCATCTAAGCAGGTCGAATATTTTTAGGTTCCTTCGTTGAAAGCACGACAACAGGGCGATGATACTAGCGCAGTTGGACAGCGATCCATAGCCGCTATTTAATTCCTAAAGCCTCCGCGCGCGGTTTTAGCCCCTCGGCGGCTTTTGCCATTATGGACCTCGTCCAGCGCAGCCACAAACGGGCGGCGAGTGGCCTGTCAGTACTTCCAATGACTTACACCTGCCTGTTTAAGATCATCAAAATATCCCTTGTAATGGCACATGAAAGCGGTCCGAAATCCATCCAGAACGCGCCGACCGGAGGGCCATGGAGTGTCGATCTTTCGCAAGATCCGAAAAGAGAAACCCGCAATGTTGTGATTACCAACCCGAAATCTCGAAGAGAGGTCGCGCCCTAGCGTTTTATTTACGCCCATTCCAAGCACTTCCGCACCTACGGGATTAGCCAAATCCCCCGCTGTGATACGTTCCACTGCCGTGTCGATTGCATTTTTCAAGAACGGATGACGCGGAACGCTGCATATGAATGCGTTGAACAGGAAACGACGATACTTTCCACGGGAAACGATGAAATCGTCATTTTCTCGAATCAGCTTGCGGAGAGGCCTTGTGCAAACCGTATCGGCATCCGCGTAAACACCTCCATGTACATAGAGTGCACAATAGCGCCAGAGATCTGCTCGAAAGGCCCCCCTCGTTAGCGATTCATAACAAGCAAGCGTTTGTTCTCCAAAGTGCTCTTTTATTAGAGTCCTGCAGCCGTCGTCATCATAAAATCTGTACTCGTACTCCGGATTTAGCTCTAACCAGGACTTGGTCGCTCCAAATAGACCGGCCGGTACTCTTCTGGTTTTAAACGTCTGTAATATAGTCCGCGGAATCTTCTGGACCGTGGCCGAAGGCAAGCGAGCGACTTTCTCTCACCATGCGATACTCCCTTTCGATAATTCTGGCCAGTGTAGCACATAAAATTGGATACCCGCCGAATTTCGGTTCGCGGTTACTATCATCGATCCCAGATGTTCGCTATGAGTCCGTAGGTTTGGCAAAGGCATGTATTTTTTTATACGTTAAGGTGGTAAGTTGAATTGCGAGACGATCGGAAACGCCTGTTTACAATCACTTCAGCCTGATTGTCAAGCCAACACTTTTTACGCTGACGACAAAAATGCACAGAGATCGATCCACTTCCAAGCCACGCTTGGGAATTTCCGAATGCACAGTTAAATTGAAGTTGCAACCGTTCGTCGGATGTTGTTTCAGAAGCATTTTAGGACTAAAGGCGAAGCAATGAATCAATCGTATTTAGCAAGCTGCACGCGATCCCTTAAACTTTCCTACTTATGCGAACGTTTTTGGGCCTGATTGCCGTGGCGATTTCGGATCGTGCCTCGCTCCTTGCCGAGTCGGGCTCGCCGCTCCGGGACAGGGCTATGGGTCGTGCAACGCCTCCACGAAAACAGCATAGTAGATTGAGAATGAACTCAGACGATGCAAAAAGATTCTGTCTTGTCACGCCCGAAGCGCTGAGTCGCGCCGCTGCCGGAACTTTGGGGCTGCCGCGAGGCGTGAGCGACTTAATCCCAGGCGGTGGCAACATCGCGGCTTCGGCTCTGTCCAACCCGAATGTCGACGGCATCTCCGTCCGCGCGCATTGGAGCGATGTCGAGACGGCGGATGGAGTCTACAACTGGAGCTATCTCGACGCGAAGATCAACCAGGCGAGCGCAGCTGGCAAATGGGTTACGCTACGTGTCAGCACCGCAGGCGGCGGCGCTTCGCAAGGCGGTCTCGTTCCTGATTGGGTTATCAACCAGATAAAAGCCAACGGCGGCAAGTTCTTCAGTTGGCTAGACTCGGCCCACAGCAACAACGTGAAGACGATCCCAGTGTTCTGGGACTCAACCTTCATGGAGAAGAAGCGCGAGCTGATTGAAGCTTTAGGCAAGCGCTACGGAGATAACAGGAACATCAAGGTGGTTTACGTGGGGTTTGCCAATGCGAGGAGCAGCGATTGGGGGGTGAACGTGCCCGGCGGCAACACGCTTAGCGCTGCCGAGAGAGCGTCCGGGATCACGATTACGGGGGTTCAGCGGTGGATAGCGCTGGGATACACCGAGCAAAAGATCATCAACTCGGGTTGCCCAGCGAGCGGGACCGGCGGCATTATCGACGCGGCGGTGAAAAGCTTTCCATCGGCGGTGGTCATTTTCTCCGGGAGCACCACCCGCGTCAAGCTCGACCCGGATGGGAAACGCTACTGCGCAGAGACGGCGTTTAATAATGCCAAGGTCAAGTACGGTAGTCATGTCGCGATTCAGAAGGATGATCTCTCCCAAAAAACGAGCGTGAATCAGCCGTTCTCAGGGCAACCGGCTGACAATGGCTGGCGGATCATCTACAACGGGCGCCCGCAGGTCGCGGCCCAGATGGTCTGGAGCACGAACGACATGAGGCGGTTTGCGGTCCGCGGCTACAGCGGGACGGCTGCACAAGCGCTGAGGGCT
>VBKE01000556.1:0-1294 GCA_005879605.1 Deltaproteobacteria bacterium | reverse complement strand
TTTACCAGGAGGACATCACCAATTCGAGCAGCGACATGCAAGCTGTAATCGCGCACGCCCACACGGTTCTAACCTCGCCGTAAGATGCGATGTCGCTGGTCCTGCTTTTCCAAAAGCCGGGGCTTCTTACTCGCTGATGGCTGCGGATTCGGCGACCGCCGCCACTCGGCTTCGCGCGCGTTCGTTGGTCTGCGCTCGGCTTCGGACTCCGGAGACGGCGAGCGAGGCCCAGTGCCCGGGTGGCGCTGCTTGGCCGTTTGACCAGTGACGCCGAGGCGTTTTCGGACGCGGCGACGCGGCTGTTCGAGCGGCTGCCACGGCTAGGGCGCGTGCGAGGACGCGACTTCGTTCGCTGACGTGGTAGTGGCGACGGTTGTCGGAGCGATTGCCGCTGCCTATTTATTTTTCCGTGGCGTGGCGAAGGCTGTGCTGCCATTGATGGGAATCGCTACGCCGGAAACGATTAGGATATTGGAAGCTAAGGCGGGAGAGGTGGACGTTGGAGGATTTCGTCACGCGCCTGCCAAGAGACAATGTCCAGTGTATGATGAACCGTGTAGGACGGAAATCTGTGAAGAAGCGAAGGAGAAGCTCGTCCGATACTTTAGTGTCGTGGGTCTGTTAGAACGCTTTGAAGAAAGCCTAGCGCTAATGAAACCTGCGCTTCGGCTCGACGCTGAAGAATTACTCCAGTTTTAATGTCACTCGCACCCGCCCGAATAAACGCGACCTTCCAACATTGACCCTCGATTTAATCGCGGAGAGAAATCGTTTCGACATCGAGCTTTTCCGGGACGCCGTCACCAAAAACGCCGGTGAAGTCAGTCGTATCGTTCGTGAGCTCGAAGCGGTGCGAACCCAGGACCGCTTGAGCTCGGCGGTTTTTTTAATCTGTTCGACCGGCGAAAGCGATCAACAGAGCTTATTCGGCGCTGTAGCCCCATGTTAGATTCACTGGCTGGTTCTCTCCGCCGATGAGCAGCACTTTGGCGCGGTAGGACTCAAAGACAACCTTGGCGTATTCATTCAAATATACACTCACTTCTGGACTGGACCCTGCATACGATCCAACTAGCCACGTGCGCCGGCCCCGGCTAGTTACTTCACGCCACTCCTTCAAGCTACGAATGACGGGATAACCACGAAACTTATCCCTAAAGCGGGGTTCGGCGAATTTTTCATTATAGGTTATTTTCTTGGCTAAGATGGTATCGGTATAGTAATCACCGGACATGCCGGCGTAGTATTCAAAGACATGAGGGACATTGACGACGATGAGGTCACCTGGTTGGAA
>VBKE01000198.1 GCA_005879605.1 Deltaproteobacteria bacterium | reverse complement strand
TAACACTGCGATTTTGTCCGGTCAACCGTGACGACAACTTGAAACGAATGGACCAATCGGATATGCCCCATGGAACATGGAATCTAAAATCCACCAAATCAGCAAATCCGCCTATGCCGTCATCGGCCCTGAGGGAGCCACCAACTTCGGCATCGTCAAGGCCACAGATGGCAGTGCCGTTCTCGTAGACGCGGACATACGCCGGATCGATGAAGTCGAAGAAGCGCTAAGACTCACCGGTTGCGCCAAGGTGGGATATCTCGTCAATACCCACGAGCACTTCGATCACACTTCGGCGAATTATTTTTTTGAGCAAATGGGCGTCCCTATCGTGGCGAGCGCAGGCTGTGTGCGCGCGATGAGAGAGGAA
>VBKE01000197.1 GCA_005879605.1 Deltaproteobacteria bacterium | reverse complement strand
ACTCGACGACCTTGACCTTGCCGGGAATAACTCTCCACCTAAAATATTGCGCCGAAAACGGTCACAGACACAGCAAGGGCGATACGACGATATATTTCGAAGAGGAAGAAATTTTAATCGCCGGCGACCTCCTCTACACGGAAGTTCACCCGGTGACATTCTTCGGGAATATTCCCAACAGGCTCACGGCGCTGAAGCCGTTGTTTCAAAGCCACTACAAGCAGCTGGTTCCGGGACACGGGCCGGCAGTCGAAGGAGAACAGGCGGGACGAGCCTATTTCAAAAGAATGTACGACTATCTCGAGGATTTTTACGGTCACCTGCTGGAAGTGAAATCGGGTCAGAAAAGCGCCGACGAAGTCGCCTCGCACATGTTGAGCGGCCCCTATGCGACCTTGGGCAAGACGCGCATGGTGCAGAGAAACATCAATCAGTTTCTCACGGGGAGATGGTACTAGATGCAGCTATCCCTGACACAACGGAAGATAGCTGGCCTCATCCGCATGATACCCGAGCACCTACAAAATCCCCCTTTATCCTCCTTTAAAAAAGGGGGAATTTCTTGCACGCAGTTTATAATTCTTAGACGGTCCCATGACGTTACCCCTCTTTTGAAAAAAGGGGTCAGGGGAGATTTGGACAAGGATGCTCTCAAGCCCTTATGTTCGACCTAAGCAGGCAGCGGTAAAATAGCAGCCAAGAGCGACTCGATCCACCCTCGCGAGATTGGACAAACTTCAGATACGCGGGTTATCCCCACCGTGCGATCAAACCCAGTAAATCGCAGACGCGATTGGAATATCCCCATTCGTTGTCGTACCAACTGAGGCACTTCAGATATTTGCCGCCTGTAACGCTGGTAAATGCCGGGTCGAAAATAGAGGAATGCGAATTTCCGATGACGTCCGATGACACAACGGGTGATGCCATGAGTTGCAGAATACCCTTCATCCGTTTCGACTCGGCTGCGGATTTTATCGCAGCATGAACGTCCTCGGCGCTTATGCGTTTCTCGATCTCGACAAACAAATCGACCACAGAACCATCGGGGACCGGGACACGCGCGGCAATACCGTCGAGCCGCCCTTTCAGTTCAGGCAAGACCTCGCCCACGGCCTTCGCCGCACCCGTGGACGTCGGAATGATATTCTCCGCCGCGGCACGGCTGCGCCGCCAATCCGAGTGTGGCACGTCAGCAAGGCGCTGGTCGTTGGTGTAGGCGTGCACGGTATTGATGACGCCTTCCACGATGCCGAACGAATCATGGAGCACTTTTGCCAGCGGTGCCAGACAATTGGTGGTGCAGCTCGCGTTTGAAATCATCCGGTGCTCCGGCTTGAGCCCGTCATCGTTGACGCCGAGCACGACGGTATAATCAATCTCGTCTTTCGCTGGAACGGTTAGCACCACGCGCTTGGCGCCGGCATCCAGATGTTTGCCGAGTTGTTCCCTGCTGGTGAATATTCCCGTCGATTCGATGACGACGTCGATGTCGAGTTCACGCCACGGCAGTTTGAGCGGTTCCTTTTCATGGAGCATGCGGGTTCGACCATGCGACGTGATCAGATCATCACCTTCGAGCCGCAAGGCGCCCTTAAAGCGACCCATTACGGTGTCATAATTCAGCAGATAACGCAGCGCGTTGTGATCGAAGACGTCGTTGATCGCAACCAGTTCGGCGTCTGTGCGCTTATCCAGAATACGAAACACGGAACGGCCGATTCGACCGAATCCGTTAATGGCAACCTTCATTTCTCACCTCCGATGCCGTCAAGGCGGCTATAGTGCTGGACGACTTCGAGTACGCGGCACGCATGCCCCAGGCTCTCGTACCAGGCCAGCACTTTGACCATTTTCTTTCCTGCCTTGAGGGTCGCGCGCGAATCAAAGAGCAAGGATTGCCTGCAATCGATGACATCAGAAGAAACAATCGGATCATCGGTCACGCCGATCAACGTCGGATGATCAGCGGCGGCGACGCGCATGGCCTCGTTCACTTGCTCCACCGTGACGTTGGCGCCCTGCATGATGCAGTTAAGATCTAGCAACGATCCCCGTTGCACCGGCACGTTAAGGGCGTAACCGCTCAACTTTGCCGCAAACTTCGGTAGAACAAACTCCACCCATCGCGCGGACTCGTTATTGTTGGGAATAATATTCTCCGCCGCGGACCGGCTGCGGCGAAAATCCTCGTGGGCATAATCCTGAAGCGACTGATCGCTGCTATAGGCATGGACCGTAGTCATCGACGCATAGTCGACTCCCAAGGCCTGATCCAGAGATCGCAATAAGAGCGCAAATGCATTGGTCGTCGCGGATCCGGCCGAGATCATTTTGTCGGCGCCGGCGGCGCTGCTTTCATTGATTCCCGGTATGACGATCCGGTCGATCGGCTCCGCAGGCAGCGACGCCAGAATGACCCGCCTGGCACCGGCGCGTAGATGGGCTTCCATGTTCCGGCGACGCCGATATCGGCCCGTGGCATCGACGACGCAGTGGACGTTCAGAACATCCCATGGAACCTCTTCCGGTCGTGCAAGCTGTAGCATTCTTGTCCGGAACTTCTCGTTGATCAGATAGTTGTCTTGGAGCTCGCAGGACGGCTCCTCTACGCCGTCACTTTTAAGCAGATACTGGATGATTTCCGGTTTGCCGATATCGGCCACTGCGACGATCTCGATATCATCTTTTTCCAGCGCAAGGTGATAGAGGTGCCGACCAATCTGGCCCAAGCCCATAATGCCGATTCGGATTTTCCCGTTACGCATCTGGCCACCTCCGTCTTCCGCAAAATTAAGTCCCAACGTTGGCGTTATTGTATACCCGAGCACCTGAAAAATCGATGAATCAAAAGCAAAAACGTTTTCTGGCAGAATCTCGATCCCAAAGCCGTGGAATTTCTCTCCACACTCCCGCGCACCGGTCTCGGCAAGATCGATCGGGAAAAGCTGGAAGTGAAGAATCGGAAGAAGTGACTTCCCAACTCTGCCCGTCCGTAAATCGTAAAAGTTCAATCCCTTTTATCTTTCCGTTTCGGATCAGAAAAATGGGTAAAATTTTATGGCTTCCGACGCTTCTAAACAACTCAGACCGCTTCATTTCGCGCACCGAGTATTAAATTTTAACCTGCTCTTATGATACCTTTTCAGACAATGTCTGGGATTTGCCTTTGTCGAAGTTCGTTCGCCGGCCAAAGTAAACTCCGCTTCTTTACGCCTCTAATACGATTGTGTTATCGATCACGCACCGGCTGGAGGAGTTCATGAGGAACGTACGGAAGCTCGTCGCTATAACCGGCCTCGGCCCGGAGTTTAGTGAAACTCGTCCTGGCGTCCAGCGAATTTGGCCGCCCCTTCGCCGGCCCGCCCGGCATGCCGGCGGACCGCCTTAAAATTTTCCGCGAGGCGTACAACAAGGCCATGAAAGACCCGGCTCTGCTCATCGAAGCAAAGCACACGCCCCTGGAGATCAATCCGACCACTGGGCAAGAACTCGATGCGTTAGCCAAAGAGGTCGTATCGCAGCCTCAGGACGTCGTTGAGCGGATGAAAAAATTAATGGGAAGATAATCATTCATTTGACTGCATCGACTTCGTGAAAAATGGCTCATGATACGAATTCTCCCTCGCCGTTTCGTCAACGGGACTTTTGCGTGTTTTGGACGGGCTGCTTTCTCTCCGGCATCGGCAGCCAATTCACCACCGTCGCCATGGCGTGGCAAATTTACGAGCTCACCAATTCAGCGTTTCAGATCGGTCTCCTCGGGCTGGCGCGCGCTGTTCCGCAGATTGTTCTTTTGCTCGTCGCCGGACTTCTGGCGGATGCGATGAACCGCCGCAAGCTCATGATGTGCACGCAGATAGGCCTGTTTTGTGTCTCCACGACGCTTGCCCTCCTGACCCTCGCGGGCAAAGCGTCGCCGCAGATGCTTTATATCGCCACGATGCTGCTCGCTCTTTTCACCGCGTTGGAACAACCGTCGCGTCAATCCATAATCCCGCACCTGGTGCCGCGCGAATCTTTGGCGCAGGCGCTGGCCCTGCAAGGCACTCAGCGCCACGTGCCGAATATCGCCGGGCCCTCTCTCGCCGGTCTGGTCTTGGCTCTGTTCGGCCCCGCCGCCTGTTATATGGTGGACGCGATCTCTTGGCTCGCCATGCTCTCGTCGCTCGCGCTCTTGAGAACCAAAATCCCCGAGGGCGGCGGATGGAGGACTGTTTCGCTTAGATCGCTTCGTGAAGGACTGGAATTTGTCAGGGCGCATGGTGTTATCTTTCCGTTAATGGTGTTGGACTTCGGCGCGACTTTCTTCGGCAACGCGCGGGGCCTGTTTCCCATTTACGCGCGGGATATTTTGCTCGTCGGCCCCAAGGGACTGGGAATACTCTATTCGTCGCGCGCCGTCGGCTCTCTTTGCGCGGCCATGGGCCTGAGTTTCCTGGGTCCGGTAACCCAGGGTGGCCGCTGGATTCTCATGGGCATAGGAGTTTACGGCATCTCTACGGTTTTGTTCGCTGGCTCACATACCTTCTGGTTCTCCGTATTGATGCTGGCGATCTCCGGCGCGGGCGATACCATCAGCTCCGTTCTTCGCTCGACGATCAATCAGTTGATCACCCCCGACGAGCTGCGCGGACGGATGTCGTCCATCAACAGCATTTTCACCAGCAGCGGCCCGCAACTGGGCCAGTTTGAATCGGGGATCGTAGCCGCCTGGCTGGGTGCGGAAGCATCGGCGCTGACCGGCGGGTTGGCGACGTTGGCCATTCTTGCGGCAGTGGCCGCGGTTTTTCCCAACGTGCGCCGGTTCAGCATTCGACACCAGCTCACGAAGTAAGATCTGGCCTCAGTCTCAATGACTTATTTCGCGTCGTGAAAAATAATGCCGAGCGTGCATCGGGCGCCTGAATGAACGGTGCTTACTCCGTGGCGAAGATTCGCTCGGTAGTAGCCTTGCGCGCCTCGAACCGGCCGATGATGAACCGAAAAGATCACCGCATCGCCTTGGTTAGGCGAGAGCACTTCAACGCGGGATTGCTTGCGCGGCCGCTGTTCGGCAAGCACAAATTCGCCGCCTGCAAAATCGCGCCCTCGCTGACTCAGGAAGAAGGTGACTTGAAATGGAAAGACGATCTCGCCGTACAGATCCTGGTGCAGACAATTGAAATCACCCGGGCCGTACTTCAGGAGCAAGGGCGTCGCGCGCTTTTGGCCGGCGCGGTGGCATTGCTCCGTAAAGTCCGAAAGCTTTTCGGGATAGTGTGGCTGCTTTTTCCCAAGCCGATCGATCCATTCGTTCGCGAGCGGCACAAGATGAGGATAAATGAAAGACCGGAGCTGCTCTACGATCCGGGGCAGCGGATAATTGAAGTATTTATACTCGCCCTGGCCGAAGGCATAACGGGACATCTCGATCCGACTGCGAAATTGACGGTCGTCGGCATAATAGGCGGCTATTTCTTCACAAATTTCCCTGGAGAGAACACCGGGCAGGATCGTAAATCCATGTTCATCGAGATGAGACCGCGCTTCTTGCCAGTCGATTTCCTGGTCGCAAAGCGCCTCCGGGAGATTCATTTAAAGTCCCTCTTAGCTCGTCACCCTTTCTACGGCTCTTGCTTCGAGAGTTAACAACATTGCCTTGGTCTCGAGGCCACCGGCAAAACCGGTAAGCGCGCCGCTCGCACCGACAACCCGATGACAAGGAAGAATGATCGACAACGGATTCTTGCCGTTGGCGGCTCCCACGGCTCTAGACGCTTTGGGTAAGCCGATGGTCTTGGCCAAGTCCAGGTAACTCCGGGTCTTGCCAAACGGTATTTCCTTCAACGCCGACCAAACTCTTTTCTGAAATTCGCTGCCGCGTGGCTCGAGAGGAACCGTAAACCGAATTCTTTTGCCAGCGAAATATTCCGAGAGCTGTCGCTCTGTCTCAAGCAGGATCGGGTGGCGCTGATCGAGCTTCAACGTACCGAGCCTCACTCGGTTCGGCCGCTCTTGCTCCCAGAGAACGGCGACCAGAGCTTTGGCGCTGGCGACCAATTTGAGTTTGCCGACCGGCGATTTCATTTCTTTGTAGAATAGAGTCATGCTCGTTCCTCCTTTTTCTCTTGGAAAGCGTTTGGGCAAATCCCTTCCAAAGGTAGATCGCCGCATACGACCTCCAAGGTTTGATGGCTGCCAAATCAAGATCGGGATGAAGCTCAAGTACCCGCCTGAGGATCAAATCCGTCCGAGGAAACGCGTCCGTGTCGCCGATGGACCTCAGGCTGATATATTCAGCCGACCAGGGACCCAGCCCCTTCGTCTCAAGCAGTGCTTTCCGAAACGCCATCGGGTCTTGAGCTTCCGAAAGAGAAATCGCCCCGTTCAGCACGCGACGGCTGAAATCGCGAATCGCCGCTCTCCGAGCGATGGTCGTTCCCACCTTACCAAGATCGGACTGCGCCAAAGCTTCAGGACCAGGAAATAGATAGGCTTTTTCTCCCGATATCGGGTGAACGATTTCCTCGCCGTAACCACGCACCAGTTGTCCGACAAGGTTACACCGCTGCTCAGCCGAAACCAGTTGGCCCAAGATCGAGCAGACGGCCGTTTCAAAACCATCCCATCCAGCCGGCAGTCTCAATCCCGGAAAACGATCATGAAGTTTTGAAAGAAGCGGAACCTGGGCAAAGCTATTCGCAATCAGGATGGGATCGGAATCTAAATCGAACATCCTCCTGACACGACTCACGACCTCAAAAAGAATCTTGGGGTCTTCAGTTACCACCCTGAGCTTAAGCTGCGGTTCGGCGGCCATCGGTTGAACTTGGAGAAATCCGAGTGTGCTGCTCATGCGAAAGACCCGCTCGAAGGAGTTTTCCGTGACGTGTTCGACTCCCGGAATCGGATGAGACCGATAGAAGCGAATCATGGTACGCCAATCGTAAGGAGGCCTGAACGAAAGCTTGAGCTCGATCCCGTCTCCGGTTGCGGTCTTTGAACGAGCCTTTCTTAATTGAGAAGGTGCCCGGCGAAAGCGTTTCTTAAAAGCATCGTTGAAACGTCGGAGCGAAGAAAAGCCGGCGGTCCGCGCCACGGTCATCATCGGCATGCCGGTCTCCACAACCAATTTGCGCGCAAAATTGAGCCGGCTGTTGTCAGAGATTTGCTTGGGCGTCTGGCCGATTTCTTCTTCGAAAAGCCGGCGCAGATGTCTTGCGCTCACGCCCAATCGTTCGGCGAACTGCTCTTCGTTCGTACGATGAAGGGCGTTGCTGGCGATGAGTTTGAGCGCTCTCTGAACGACAGCTTTTTTTCCCCACCAGGCGGGTGAGAGAGGAGCGCATTCCGGCCGGCACCTCAAACAGGGTCGGTACCCAGCGGCTTCCGCCGAGGCTGCATCGGGGAAGAATTCGACATTTTCCCGCTTGGGTTTTGCCGGGCAAATCGGCCGGCAGTAAACTCCGGTGGTTTTAACCGCGACGAAGAATTTGCCGTCGAAGCGGTAATCTCGAGCGCGCAAAGCTTTGTAAAGATCTTTCATGGCTTGGTAAGAACAGTATTGGAGTA
>VBKE01000554.1:2317-3620 GCA_005879605.1 Deltaproteobacteria bacterium | reverse complement strand
TACAGCACGGCCACCTACTGGCAAGGCAACGTTTACTTTATCGGAAATGCCGACGTAATCAAGCAATTCAGGCTCAGTAATGGCTTGTTGTCCACCTTCCCAGTGTCGCAGGGAACCCATATGTACGGGTATCCAGGTGCGAATATGAGCGTTTCAGCCAATGGTTCCAACAACGGCATCGTCTGGTCGATTGAAGCTTCTGGAGTAAACGTTCTGCACGCATACGACGCCACGAACGTCGCCAACGAACTTTACAACAGCGACCAGCCGCTGAACGGGCGCGATCAGTTTGGAACAGCAGTAAGGTTTACGGTCCCAACCGTGATAAATGGGAAAGTTTATGTGGCAGGTAAGACGCAACTCGCAGTATTTGGCCTATTGTGAAGGTCTTCATCCGTGAAATCGGCGTCAACCCGGAGGGAGCCGCGCCATTCTCGTGTTGGCTTCAACATCATCTTCGAATGCTCCTCCTTTATTTGTCTGAGGCGAAGCTCTCATGGCCGAGAACCCAGTGTCGGATGTTAATTTCATCGCAACAGTTTGCACACTTTTTGTGCCTGAGCCTTCGCCGCTCAGGCCAATTCCACGGATGCCTTTGTTTTAAGTCTTAGCAAGCACGGGAGTTGTTTCGAAGGAATCGGAATTGCTGAGGTTATTCGCGTCCGCACAGATTTGGATCTGCTTGCGTCTAGCAAGTTTCCACTTAACGACGGCTTCTCAGAGGTCAATGGGAGCACCAGCCTGAGCCGGGGCTGGGCCTCCTAACCGATTCAGCATGGACATAGCGCTCAAGATTACGATCGGCTTCATTGTGGGCACTCTGATCGGCATGACAGGGTTAGGAGGTGGCGTCCTCTTGCTGCCCCTCTTGATCTTTGGTCTCAAGGTGCCGCCGATTCTGGCTGTGGGATCTGATGCTCTGTTTAATTTCATTACCAAAATCGGTTCGAGTTGGGTGCACTTCCGCCGAGGAACCGTGCGCCGCAGGGTGGTTCTGGCGCTAGCCGCGGGCAGCGTTCCGGGATCCGTCATGGGTGTGAGTTATTTGGCCCACCTGCGCACGGTTTACGGAACCGGCGTCAATACCTTCATCACCTCCGCGGTTGGACTCTTGCTTGTCTGCGTCCCGACACTGCTGCTTCTGCAACGACGAATCGAAGAGCATGTGGCGAATCGGCCGCCGACCATGAAGTCTTTCGCCGGCATGTCCGCGATTGGCTTGGTTGCAGGCTTTTTGGTGGGAATGACTTCAGTGGGGTCGGGCAGCATCATCATGATGTTGCTGCTCTTGTTTTACAGTTTT
>VBKE01000554.1:0-2118 GCA_005879605.1 Deltaproteobacteria bacterium | reverse complement strand
CTGGGCCTAACCATTCAATTTCGGGAAATTATAACTCGGCATCTGCGCAAGCCAATTCACACGTATGCCACCCTGGAACTTGGCACTTTTTGCCGAATCGCGGTTCGAATACCTCATTCTGTTTTGTGCTCCGTAGGACCGAACTCACGATTATGCACTTGACACATCATCCCATCTCTGAGAGAATGGCTGTGTTCAAAGGAACCCGCCATGAATCTCTTAGACGTTTACAAAGAAATGAACACCGAAGCAAAATGCCTCGCCTTCCTAGAGGCTATGCGCTGGCCAAACGGTGTCAAGTGCCTCGCATGTAACTCCGACCGCATCACCGCCATTACCGCCAAAGGCAAGCGAAACAAAAAGACTGGCAAGGTTGGCCCAGATCGCAGCCTGTACCAGTGCAAAGAATGCCGCTTCCAGTTCACCGCCACTACGGGCACCGTCTACCATGACACCCACCTGCCCCTGCACAAGTGGTTTCTCGCCATTGCCCTGATTACCGAATCGAAAAAGGGCATCTCCGCCAATCAACTGAAACGCGCTCTAGGTGTGCAGTACCGCACGGCGTGGTATCTGGCGCATCGCATCCGCAAATCGATGGTGGAAGCGAATCCCAAGAAGCTCAAGGGTGTGGTGGAAGTGGATGAAACCTATGTCGGCGGAAAGCAGCGCGGCTGGAAGAAAAAACTCAAGAACAAAGAAGTAGTGATGGGCATCCGAGAGCGCGGCGGCGATCTGCGTCTCAGGCACATCGAAAACAACAGCGTCGAAGAACTAGGAAAGCAAATCAAGGAACACATTAGCCCGGACGTAAAAATGGTCGTCTCGGATGAATTTATAGCCTATCCCGCCGCCATGATCTCCGCTGGCATTCACGGCACCAAGCACGAAACCATCAAGCACAAAGACAAAATCTACGTGCGTGGCGACGTGCACACGAACACCGTGGAGTCGGCATTCTCGCTATTCAAGCGCGGCCTGACCGGAGCCTTCCACAAGGTTTCGTTAAAGCATCTGCAACGCTACTTGGATGAGTTTGAGTTTCGATTCAACAATCGGAAATCGCCTGACCTATTCGGAATGACGGTGCGGAGAATGGCGACGGTAGGCGGGATGCCGTATGCTCAACTGATAGAAGAACACGCATTCACGCCTTTTATTCGGCCTAAATAAAAAACCCCGATCTGGCGGATCGGAGTCGGCAGCGGGTCGCTGCGAAATTGGACATAGATAGTATCGCTGCGACTCGCACACAAGTCAACGCTTTTGGCGTATGGCGGAGGTGTGCGCAATGGCCGAGTCGTATCTCAAGGGGGTCGTATCTAGGGTCAAAAGTAATCGCCGTTGGGGGTGGACTTTGGGTCCACTAAGTCTTGTGGCGTCAACCTTCCCCATTCAAGCGATAAGGATTGGCGGCTTGGCTGTCGCGGTCCCTTTGCTGCTGTGGCCGTTTCACACAGATATTGCAAACAAGAAATGGAGAATTACTATTCCGATCGGGATACTACTGTCTTGTGCGTTTGTATGGTTATTCTTTTTCATGCATCGATATGATCCGGTGGCCCCTCCGACTGCACTGGTGACAACTCTCCCCGGACCTTCTGCGCCCATAGCTAAAACGCCCCGTAAACCGAAAGTTAAAGAAACGATAAGTCGCGTTCAACAAACCAGCACAGGATCACACAGCCCAAACATCGTCACTGGAGACCACAGTCCCGTCACAATCAATGAACCGGAGGAAGCACCAAGGGCCGCCATTGGCGGAACAGACACCACGATCACTAATAATGTCTTTAGGGGAATAATCCCAGAAGTTACACCAGGCTCGCTGCGGGTGACACTCAGCAACAACATTGTCGACGCGACCGCGTGGTTTGAACACCTTGAGAAAGTTCGCATAAACAAGACGAAGACCGAAGAGGCGCTAACTAATATCAGAACGATCTTTGAGCATAACTGGCAAACCTTGCCAAAAGAAAAGCGGGACGAGAACGAAAAAGTGTTAAGGGCGTTTGAAGTCGAAGCGAGAAAGCAACAAACAGATGACACCCAATTGAATTGTCTTTTCGATCAACTAAAAGCAGCTACACCTAAGCAGCCTTCGTCAGTTCCTTGTAC
>VBKE01000055.1 GCA_005879605.1 Deltaproteobacteria bacterium | reverse complement strand
TATGCAGCAGATCCTTTCGGAGGATGATGAGAAGACCCGGGCCGCAGAATTTTCAAAAGTTTATAACGCGCACCAGAAAAAACTCGACGGCCTGGCGCAGATCATTAAGCAATACCTGAAAGATCGCAGCTTCGCCCAGTTATCGATTCTGAAGGAGAACGATATCGATCCAACGAAGGGCGGAACGGCCGCGCGACTTTGCCTAGATCATTACTATCGCAATTTTGTCCTCTACGATCTTGTCACCTATCCTGTTCAATACGGAACCGGCGCGGGTGAAGCCAACATCGTCAAAGTCTTCCGAGTAAGTCCCGAAGACGCCAAATCGATCATCAACGAACGCGCGCCGGGGGAACAACGCCGCAAGCTGGCGGGCCGCGCGTTGATGTCATTCGGCGCTTTTCTCGACCAGCGCTGGCGCAAAAACGATATGCTCTGGGGCCGGCTTGACGGCGCAGAGCGATTGATTTCGGTACTACTGCCGGATGAGAAGGACAAAAAAATTCGACAAGACCTGATCGACGAAGCGCACGTGTCGATCTTGACAGAAGAAATTCGCCGGGGCGACGTCGACGAAATTTCTCAACTTTTAAGCAACGCCCTCGCCCACAGCGAACCTGCCTCCGAGCAGGCGCGCAATCTGCGTGCATTCGTCGAAAGTTTAGTCGCCGGAAAAGACCTCGCGCCTGCGATGGACGCGGCATTGCGACAGTGTCTCAGTCAGCCGGAAGAAATTTGGAATTACTACAAGAGGAAGTTCGAAGTGGACCGTAGTCTCGATCCAGACAATGCGGTCCGCCTCATTTCGCGGGCGACGGCGATTACCGGCAAAATGCTCGAAGGTCTTGCTGAGAAATATCATTCCGAGAATGGCAAACGCGTCGGTGCCTGGGTCGCGCGGCTGGGCACAACTTTTTGGAACATGATCGCCATCGCCGTTCCGCAAAGTCTCGGCAACATTCTCTTCCGTCATTGGCTCGGTCTTCTTTACTTGTTTAGCGCCGTGGTCATCATCGCAGGGATCGCGTTTCAATCGGTGAGCCCGCTCGGTTGGCAATTGCTCGCCGCAACCGTCAGCCTGCATGTGCTCACGTTCTTGGTCGGTGATTTCATCGGCGGCAAACATCGTTGGCTTCGAGCTGCGCGGCGGTTTGGGATTCTGCTCGTCGCGGGCCTGATCGGCTTCGGCGCATATTTCGTCTTGGACCGTTCGCTCAAATTCTTTTCCGATCAGGATCGGGCTTCGATCATCGGCGTCATCACCGGATTTGTGATGCTGGTGCTACTCGGGTTCGTGGAATGGCGACACTGGTTGAAAAATTTTCTGCGGTCGCCAACAACCAGTTTTAGTTATCGCCTGCTCGGCGGGCTGACGATTGCGATCGCGGTCCTGGTCGGAACACTGATCGTGATCGGACCGGCCGACATGATAGGTTTCGAATTTTCCAGGGCAGCCAGCATTGCTGATCCGTTCAAGGCGCACGTCGGCGTCGACCGATTGCGCATTCAACTCGGACTCGATTTCGCTCTTATCGTTGCTTATGCGACGATGCTCGCCAGTTATTGCGTTGCGGGAGCGAAATTGTTCTGGGAGCGGCGCGAAAACCTGGCCTACAGATTCCAACAAGATCGACAAGCGGCGCGTGCTCAAGCGCGCACGGAAAGCAATCCCGCCCCCACCGACGCCAAAGATCCAATCGCCAAAGGTTCGTTGCGTTTGAAACTGTTTTACGCTCTTCTTGTGGTCGGATTTGCCTTCGCGGGTTTGCAATGGCTGGCGGCGATCGCGGACGCGAGCGAAAATATCGGACTGCTTTTGTATCTCAAAGACACGCCGCCGCCCAACTTCAACGGACTCGAGCTGGCGTACTGGAGTGCAACCGTCAAATTTTGGTTAATCGCTGCCGGCGCCATTTATGCGGCGATCGCTTTTTCGTTCGGCGCGTGGAAAAAATTAGGCGAACGACCGACAACTTTAAAACCGACTGAAGTCGGTCTGCGCATCGTATTCGTTGCAGTCAGCCTCGTCTATTTCGGTTTCTCGGCATATGCTCTGTTCGTCTGCCGACCAAGTCCGCAGCAGTGTTCTCCGCAATTGCTGCCCGAAATCTGGACGCGGCTCTTTCATTAGATCGACATTGCCTGCATTGCGAAAAAACACCCGCAGCACCATCGCGGCGCGCGAAGCAAATCTAGGCAAGGCCTTCGGGCAGCGATGAGTCAAAAGAAATCGAGTAAGACCAAACGCTGGTCGGCGCGCGTCACCAAGCACAGCAATGCGCTCGATCTCGAGGCCGATGTCTTCAAATCAAAAGATCCACATAAGATTGCGCTCTCGCTGAAACGGTCTGCCGAGCACAGCAAGCGACGCAAAGCAAAGCCGTATCAATCGGCGATGTCGATGTTGAACTTTTACATCAATCGCGCCGGCAAAAATCTGCCGCAGAAACAAAAGCGTGTTCTCGAGAAGTCTAAAGACGAACTCCGTGATGTCTTTGGGCGAGCATAGGTGGAACGCGTTGTCCTCAACGCGTTGCCTCGGCGCCTCGCCAAACACACAAAGTGCACACAGATTTGTTCCGCACGTCAATCGGTCGAACATCGAAATTAAAGAGGTAAATGAACACCCGAAAGCTCGGTAACTCCGATTTGATGATCACGCCTATCGGATTCGGGGCGTGGGCTGTTGGCGGGCGATGGCAATTCGGCTGGGGCGAACAGCGTGACGACAACTCTATCGCAGCGATTCATCGGGCGCTGGAGCTTGGCATCAACTGGATCGATACCGCAGCCGTTTATGGACTTGGTCATTCCGAGGAAGTTGTAGCCAAGGCATTACGCGATTGGGCCGGAAAACGCCCTTATGTTTTCACCAAGTGCGGGATGGTTTGGAATGAGAAAGGCGAGGTCGGCTATTCGTTGCGCGGGGAATCCATACGCCGCGAATGCGAGGCGAGTCTGCGGCGACTGGGCGCGGACGTCATTGATCTTTACCAAATCCATTGGCCTGCCGATGACTCGGCCGAAACACTGGAAGGCTGGGCAACAATGGCCGAGTTGCAAAAGGAACGCAAAGTCCGCTGGATCGGCGTTTGCAATTTTAGTGTGCAGGAATTGCAAAAAACTAAGGAGATCGCTCCGGTCGCGTCGCTGCAACCGCCTTATTCACTGATTCGTCGAGATATCGAGAAAGGCCTCCTCCCTTTTTGCCAACGTGAAAATATCGGCGTGATCGTTTACTCGCCGATGGCGTCGGGACTGCTCACTGGGGCAATGACACGCGAGCGCGCCGCCAACCTTCCTGCTGACGATTGGCGCAGAGGAAATCCGGAGTTTCAGGAACCGAAGCTCTCGAAAAACCTCGCGTTGGTTGAACGATTGCGCGCTATTGGCGCGCGCCATCATAAGTCGCCGGGCGAAGTTGCCATCGCCTGGACATTGCGAAATCCTGTGGTCACAGGCGCAATCGTCGGCGCGCGCAACGCGAATCAGGTCGATGGCATTATCGGTGGCGCAAGTTTTCGCCTCACGGCCGACGAAATTAAGGAAATCGAAGCCGATGGCTAATGGGCGTCCTGCTAATCCCACGCCTCGTTCAGTAAGGCACGTGTTTCTTCTACGCCCGTGCGCCAGATTTTCATCATCTCTTGGTCATCACGTTGATATGAACCGCCGTAGTTGCCGTCCTTGAGATAGTCGCGCAGCGATTTTGGATCGAGCCGTCGCAATTTTTCCACATCGCTCATCGGCTTCTGCTCGCGCGGCATCTCGATCTTTGCCAAACGCGTCCAAGGAAAATTTTCCATCCACGATGCGTGCGAGGCGACGGGATCAATCGCCTGCACCTGCGCCCAAACTTTCGGCGCGTTCCACCAGTTGTGAAACTTGATGCGCACGCCGGGATGATCGGCCATCCATTCGCCGATGTATCCTTGTGCAGGCGTGTTGCCGCCATGGCCATTGACGATCAGGATCCTTCTGAACCCCTGCTCCGCCAGCGCGTCGAGAATGTCGCGCAGGATCGACATGTACGTTTCGACACGGAGCGTGATCGTTCCTGGAAACGCGCGAAAGTATGGCGTGATCCCGTACGCCAGCACGGGGAAGACGGGCACGCCCAACGGCTCCGCGGCTTCAACGGCGAGGCGCTCTGCCAAAATGCTGTCCACGCTGAGGCTCAGGTAAGCGTGTTGTTCTGTGCTGCCCAATGGCAAGACTGCGCGATCGTCGCGCTTCAGATATTCTTCCACCATCATCCAATTCATTTCGCTGATTCGCATATCACGAGTTCACGTTACAGATTTCTTGCTTCTCAGCCTACGCGGACAACGCGCGGGTCGTCAGGCCCGCGTGAAATGAATTCGGGAAATTCTTCTGGATGCAAAATTCCAGCGAGAATCTCGAGGCTATCAACGATACGCGGTCCTGGGCGCGCAAAGTACGCGCTGGCATCGACCACATAAATTTCGCCGCGGCGCGCCGCAGGAAGTGAATTGAACTCGGGAAATCCCCGAAGCATTTCATAGTCGCGCCGCGCGCGATCAATGTCGTAGCCGCAAAGCGCGAGCACGATTATGTCAGGCTGCGTATCAAGCACTTCCTGCCACTCGATTTGCACGGAAGGTTGATGTTTACGACCTAAGGGATCGTATCCACCGGCGATCTCAACGAGTTCAGGTCCCCAATGGCCGGAACAAAACGGCGGATCCACCCATTCCATCAGGAAACAACGTGGCCCATTCGGAATTCTCGCTGCTCGTTCGCGTACGTTCTCAACGCGCGCGGCCAAATTGGCGATTAATTTCTCGGCACGCTCGGGTACGTCGCACGCTTTCGCCACATGCCGAATATCATCGAAAATATCGGAAACACTCGATGGCTCGAGGTTCACGACCGTTGGCGGGCCTGGCAAACCTTCGGCGAGCCGTGCGACAGTGCCGTAACCGACTGCACACACATCGCACAATTTCTGGGTGAGGATCACATCGGGCCGAAGGCTCCGGAGAAGCGGCTCGTCGATGATGTAAATTGTGCCGTTCTCGCGCAGCGCGCGCCGCACCCATTCGTCCACGTCGCGGCTCGTTAGGCCAGCATTGTGCACTGGACAATGCGTAATGCGCGGCCGCTCATTTGCTTCGCTGGGAAAATCGCATTCGTGCGAAACGCCGACGACCTGGTCCATCAAGCCAAGCGCAGCGGCGATCTCGGTCGCGGCAGGCAACAGCGAAACAATCCGCCTCACTCGTAAGGATACACCTTGCATCAAGCGCCGTAATGCAGTGAGCGTTTCGCTGAATCGCCATGAAAGCGATTGTCTATCAAGAGCGAACTGGGTGATGCTGCTTAAACAAGTCCAGATGCCGCTCGATCCTGCTAGATCGTCAGGCGCCTTGACCGACGCAGCTGTTCCTTGTTAAGCGAGTGCGATGAAACGGCTCCTTTCGATCGACATCTCAAAGGGGCTGGCGATTCTTTTCGTCGCCTACTTTCATTTTTTCAGGACCTATTTCCAATACGGCGTTCTTCCGCCAGCCGATTGGAGCAACTTCGCCGCGAGCGCGCTGACTATACTGAGATTGGTCTGGTTTAATGTATCGGGACTCGGTTTCCATGCCGTCGGCGTTTTCATCATCCTAAGCGGCTGGACGTTGATGCAATCAACCATGCGACGCGTCGAATCGGGTCCCGTCGCCTGGGGCAGCTGGTATCGCGCACGGTTTCTGCGGCTTTATCCGATGTACTGGGTCGCACATTTGGTTTACCTGGTTTCACCTTTCGTGGCGCGTCTAGAACCGGTGGATGATCGCATGATTCTGAGCCTGCTCGGTCTCCGGTTCATCGATATTCAAGAGAATTTCATGTACCTCAACGCGGCATGGTGGTACTTCTCCATGCTAATCCAGTTTTATTTTGTCTTTCCCCTGCTCTTTTGGGCAGCGCGTCACCTTGGGCCATGGATGTTTCTGATAATCGCGTGCGCCGCAGGATTTTTCGCCCGCTACGTTTTGCTCGTGCTTTGGCCGCAAAACGGATTGTGGGTGCTTGGCGGTTTCGCGATCTGTCGGTTACCTGAGTTTGCGCTTGGAATGTCGCTGGCAATGTGGCACGCGCGATCGGGCGAGCGCGTGGAATGGTTTCTCCTTCGTGGCGCAGGTTTCGTAGTCGGATTAATTCTCTATCCCGCAGCGCTGCAGCTTTATCATGGCCTCTACGAATACATTTTTGTCGATTTCGCCACAGGCGCATGTTGCATGCTGGAAATTGTGGGGATCGCCGGAATCATTTCGCTTTTCCAAGGCCCAGCCAAACTCTTCGGCCTGGTCGGAGTTTATTCCTACGGCCTTTACCTCATTCACCAACCGTATGTCATCTGGCTTGGACTGCGAATTCGTGAGGTGCCGATCTGGATGTTTCTTTTAATTTGCATCCCGACTCTCGCGGTGCTCAGCGCGTGGGGAATGCTTTTGGAAAAAGGCACCAACGCGTTGGTCAACAAGCTCGCCTTGCTAAGAAAAAGCGCGCACGCTTAGCCTTGCTCCTTCTTGTCGGTCTCTTCAACAGAACGCGAAGTCGAAAGCGTATTCTTTATAGCGCTAGAGGCGCAGCATTCACCTCTAGCCTGGGACAGCGTCCCAGGATTCATAGCATCGCAACGCGCTAGCGCCGAAAGCGCGCTTCACTTCAGCCATCAGTTCGATCCATGCCGCGGATTGAGCCGCGCTTTCAGCGCTGGGTCTGCGGGGATAATCAGGCATCTTGGGGCGATGCCCCAAGCTCACGGATGATCAGCGTCTTTGGCGCTAATACATGCTCGAATGTTTTTCGGACCACACCTACATGGCCAAATGAAGCTTCGTCTTAATTTCTTTTACGAGCTCCTGCGGAGTGCGTCCCAACACGATTGTTAGCGCGTTCTCATCCGGTTGCGGTTCTTCCAAATCGGCAAACTGACTCCGCAACAACGCCGGATTCATAAAGTGACCGCGTCTGCCACGCAGCTGCTTCTCAATGAGCGCGTAATTTCCGTGAAGAAACACGAACTTCACTTCCGTGCAGACGCGCAAACGCTCCCGATACACGCGTTTCAATGCGGAACAGGCAAGCACCGCGTTCTCGCTTGCCGCAATGTGGCGTTTGATCTGCTCGCGCAAGCGTTCCAGCCACGGCCACCGATCTTCGTCCATCAGCGGATGACCGCTGCGCATCTTCTCGATGTTTGCCGCCGGATGAAATTCGTCAGCTTCAAGAAACTGCCAGCCGAGATCCTGCGCAAGCAATTTGCCCACCGTCGTTTTGCCAGCACCGGAAACACCGAAAATGACCACGATCACGACAAATTAGTTTGTCTTCGGGTCCCGATCTTCTCCACCAAGAATGCAATGAGGACGAACAACGTGTAGAAGATCCACACGCCCATGGCGGTGGCCTTGTCGGTCAACGGCGTGCCAGGCACATACGTGTCACCGATCTGCACGATAGCCAAAACGATTCCGAAGACGATCACAGCCTTTTTGCGGATCGCCGGCATTACATTCCGCGCGAGGTAAAGGATGATGCCACCGGCAACGAGCGCGATTTCTAATGCGAACTCCGGGTCGCGATAATTCCACATGCCGAGACCAACTTTCGATGCGTTGTCGTAGATCGGGAGAATCGCGAGGATGCGCAATGAAATCGAGGATCCAATGCGAAAACACAGCCACGCCCACGACTAAAGGCGCAGATTTACTGTAGTGGCAGGCGTGTCGCCGGCAGATCGTGTTGTAAGCCAGAGCCGCAACGCCGCTCCAAAGGATTGCTCCGATCAGACTGTGCGAATACGGATGGAAATACGAATCGAGCATGCTGCCTGCGGTAAAACCTTTGATCACGCGCAGCTTTTCAATCCCAAGTAGCACCAACGTCGCCCAGAGGTAATCGAGGAACTGGACAGCAACGAACAAAACCCAGAGCGGGATTCTGTTTTTCTCACTCTTAG
>VBKE01000054.1 GCA_005879605.1 Deltaproteobacteria bacterium | reverse complement strand
CGCCGCCGACATGTCGCGACGGCAGACCGAAGCCGCTCAAGCGCCGAATCTTTTCCTCAAGATCGGCGACGTGGTGGAACTCTCATCGCCGCAGATCGGAAAGCTTGGGAACCGCATCGTCCCAGCCCGATGATGCGACATCCATTCACCCAGAGCTCGTCCAAGGGCGAACGGAGAGTTCCGCAGGCCACTAAAAAGCTTGCTCTGCTCAGCGCGGGGCTGTTCGTCTGCATTTCTCTTTGGCCATCACCGACTCACGCTCAGCCACGCGGCTCGGAGCTGATTCTTGCTTATCCAGGCGCCGGTGGTACCAGCACAATCATCCTTGCAGCCCAGAAGTGGGGTTTTTTTTCCAAGAACAAACTCAACATGCAAACGGTTCTCATGAGATCAAGCATCGCCAATGCCGCGTTGATGGCCGGCGAGATGAGCTACTTCGCCGGCGTCGGGCCCGCCAGCGTCAGCGCTACCTTGAGCGGTGTGCCGTCGAGAGCGGTCTGGGTCACCAGTAATAGACTCACATTCGAGCTGGTCGCCAACCCGATATTTAAAAACGTCGCTGAATTGCGATCAAAGAAGATCGGCGTCGTCGGCTTGGGCGGTACCAACCATGTGTCCCTGGTCATGGCATTGGAAAAATCCGGTGTGAATCCGAAGAACTTTGTCATCATTTCGATACCTGCAGAACAGTCTCTTCAGGCGTTGGAGACGGAGCATGTGGACGCGTTTGCGTTGAGTCCACCGTTCTTGGTCCAAGCGCAGAGCAAAGGTTTCAAGACTCTCTTAGATATCGGCGCATTGATTGAAATGCCCGTCGGTGGCCTGACCGTCATGGTCCAGAAGCTGCGGACGGCGCCCGATGAGGTCAAGAGAGTGATCATGGCCTTGCAGCAAACGAAACAGGCGTTCCTGAAGAACGAGGAAGAAGCGATCGCTTTTTTTGCCGGCTCGCAAAACATGGATCGTCAGACCGCTTCAAAAAGCTACGAATTGCTGAAGAAATCGTTTTCCGCGAACGGAGTCCCTACGCGCACCGGGATGGAAAACATCGTGAAGTCGATACAGACAGCAGGCCGGTTTGCGGGACGGAATATTGCGTTCGACGAAATCGCCGACGCAGCACTGGCAGCGGAGGTGGCGAGAGAGTTGGGATATAGGGTTGAGTAGCCTGACAATTGATTCGCGGTCGGATGAGTTTAAGGCCTAACTCACACGGTCCGCTGGATTGCGACGGTGAGGCAACTCTTACGTCGCCGCAAACTGGCCGCGTAAAAGCTATTCCCAGATCTCTAAAAGACCGTCCTTCCCGAATGATTCTATCGGGAAGCCAGACGAAACCATGACTGGATCCTCGATAAGAATATTCGGGGGTGACAACTTGGAGATAAATTCTCACAAGTGTTTTTTGTTACCCGGTCAGCTTGCTGCGGGGAGACTTGATTCCTCGTGCGTTCCTAGGTTCAGACACAGCCTAACGGGTCCGGTTGTATTCGTAATCTTCGCGCTCGGGTCTTCCCCCCGTGCGAAGCTCGGGCGGCAGCGGCGGACGAGTGCTGTTCAATTGCGCATGCACATCCGGAGCTGCCTGGTCGGTCCAGCGTTCCAGCAACGCTAGCTTGTCGGGGTTCACGACACTTTGGAAGACCTCGAATTGTTCGCAGCCGGGCTCTTTCATTATCTCTAAACAACGAGTCTTATACGCCTGCCCGAGCTCGGAGCCCTTTCCCGGCGCCGCGGTGATCGTTAAAACGAGTCTGATTGCCATATCGTCTCCTTTGTGTGCCGGGTTAACCGTCGAGATGTTGCGAATAAAAGCGTCTTACGGGCGCTAGATTTAGAACGCGCTTGGCTGAAGGTAAATGTCCCCGCTCTGCCCGCTGGCAATCCGCAGAATCTTTAGACGCTCAGGATTAATGACAACGGCGGCTTCAGAAGCGCCACCACCACAAAAAATGCCGTTCGAAGTAGCGCCGACAACGTGCTCACCGAAAGCAACGAAAAGCTCGACCTTTTCCGATGGTGCGAGATCTGCAACCGGCACAGCATCTACGAAAACCCGAACGGTGCAAGCCGACCCCATGAAACCGCTGTCACGCTTGATGATGAGGCTGCCCGTATAGGGTGCTTGAGATAACCACTGGGGCGCCAGGATACGGGAGGACGGCACCGCGGACGCCTGATGAATGGTCACTGGCTGTGTGGCACAAGCCGTGAGGGATAGGGCTAGGAATACGGTGAAGAAGCGCATAATGCCTCCTGTTAAAATTCAACTATTGAGTCAAGTGCCACGATTCAGAATTAACTATTTAATCTGTCCGAACGGCGAAGCACTCCTAATTCGCCCTGTCCGGCCGCTCGTTGGTTTCCGCCGCCTTGGCGAGGCGAATGTCGATCAGTGCCATTTGTCCGCCGGCGATTGCTTTGAGGCCGCGCTGGAGCGCCGCGCGGACTTCGCCCGGCTCTTCGACTTTTTCGCCGTAGCCATCGAACGCTCGCGCGACCGTCGCGTAGTCTGGACTCGGGTTGATCGAGATGCCGACAAAATCTTGGTTGCGCACGGCGAATCCGTCTGGGAAGAAACGCGGCACGCCGGATTTTTGCGAGTGATATCCGTAGTTGTTGAATAACACGATCATGATCGGCAACTGGTGTTCCTGGCAAACTCCCAGCGCCGCCAATCCTGGATCATAATTGAATGCGCCGTCGCCGATCAGGCAGAGGACAGGCCGCTTTGGATAGGCTGCCTTGACTCCAAGAGCGGTGCCCGTGCCGGTACCGAGGCCGCCGATGCAGCCGGCAAAAAAGGTGCCCGGCTTGAGCATATCGAGATAGCGGTGAATCGAAAGTCTGTGGGTGATGGTTTCTTCTACGACGAGCGCGTCGGGCGGAAGCACCTGGGCCAACTCATAGGTGATCCAACGAGTATCGATAGGTTTCTGGTCCTTCCGAATCAGTGCCTCTTCTTTCCACGCGGCCTTCCGTTGTTCGTGACGGCTGCGCCACGTTTCCGCGCGCCGCGTCGCATCGGTATTTCCCTTGGACACTCGCTTCTTTACGCATTCAAGAAGATGCTTGAAGGAGCTTTCGATCTCGCCGGTGAGAATTTGATTGACCGGATATCCCCAATAGGGAAGATCCGAGCGCAAAGGATCTTCCGATAAGACCGCGACTTTGGTTCCTTGGCCTAGCTTTTTTGACGCGGGATGCCATGGCGTGATGACGCCGAGAAGTAGAATAAAGTCCGCCTCTTGCAAGAACTCTTGAGGCTCGAAGCCACCGTGAAGCGGATGATTGCGCGGAAAGTTAACGTAGCCGGAAGCTCGGCTTTCGATGACGCCAGCGCCGAGCAGCTCCGCCAGCTCCACAAGTTTTTCCACGACCGCGGTGCTGCGGCCCGCCTCTTCGGTAATGATGACCGGGTTTTTCGCATTTGCGAGTGTTGCCGCCAGTTCCTCGATCGCAGCCGGATCGGCCATGGGCGCGGGAACGGGGACATTTTCGGCCGACGCGTTCTTGGTCATTTTGTCGAAGAGATATTCCATCGGGATGGAGACAAAGACCGGTCCCTTAGGAGAACCCACAGCCAATTGGCAGGCGCGTTGGATGGTCGAAGGCAATAAAGATTTCGCATTGACGCCATGGCTCCATTTCACGCAGCGGTCGACTAGCCGCGCCGGCCCGCCGATATCGGCCAAGGCACCGAGCCACTGCGCGCCCGCGTCCGGGCCCGGCTCTTCGCCGAAGCCCAACGATTCTCCGGTGAACACCACCATGGGAACCTGTTCGTGCAGCGCGCCGCGCAGCGCCATGGTCGCATGCAACGCGCCGACGGTCGTGTGGATCATGACAGCAGGAAGTTTCCCCGTCGACTTGGCGTATCCGCTTGCCATGCCGACGGCGATCTCTTCGTGCCGAGAGGTTATATAAAGCGGAACGCCCTCGCTCTGTGCCTTCGCCTTGGCAAAAGCTTCCCACACCGGCGACCACTCCGATCCCGGAGAAGCAAAAATTCGGTCAACTCCCATGTGCGCAAGCACGCGCAAAAGCGTATCGGCTCCGCTAAGGCCTTCCGTCTCTATCATGTTTCTCTCCTTTGTCGATTAGAAAGTTCCAGCCGTTCAAACAGTTCAAAGCGTTTAAATCGTCAACATCCAGAGTCTCAATATTCTGGTAATATTCTGCTTGCCTACCCTGTACCAGAGAAACGCGAACCGCTTCAACACATGCTCCTTTTAATCGAATTTGCGCTACAGGATACTACTACCTTTTTATCTCATTGAACCTTGTATCCGAGCTCCCTCGCTACCTCCGTGGCTATTCGACTATCCGCGATCTCTTCGAACGGCACGTTGCTACTGGGAACGCGGCCCTGTAAAACCAGTGCCTTTAAAATATTCTCGATACCGGCGCGCGTCGGTCTCCCGTCGCCTGCTAACACGTCTCGCAGTGTGTCATAAGTTTTCAGCGCGGCTTCGCGGTCCGTCTTTCCGACTTTCATGATGAGACCGATGGTCTCCTCTTTCGATTTAAGCATCCTCTGTTTTGCCTGCTGTACCGACTTGATCACCGCTTTGACTTCTTCAGGCCGGCTTTTAATCGTCTTGACCAGAGTCGTGAGCCCGCCAACGGGCATCTCGATCATCGAAGCGACATTCAGGATCTCCTTGAATCCCTTGCCCATCGCGTAGAAAAGCTGGGGCGGCTGCAGCATCGCGGCGCTCAAGTACCCGGATTCCAAAGCCTGAACCATGTCGGAAACGCCTGTAAAAGGGGAGATCGCAAAGGCCTTGGAGTCCTGTCCAGCTTTTTCCAGGGCCAGAAGCAGCGCCACATGTCCGGTGGCGCCCAGTCCGCCCGTTATTCCGATGGGCTTCTGCCGCAGATCACTCAGAGTCTTCATCTGGGGTTGCGCCATCAATGACCAGAGGACCTTGTCGGAAGAGAACCAAACCGCGCGCGCGGGAATTCCTCTCAAGGTGGCGCTGACCGTAGCGGGCCCGACGCCACCTAGATACTCAACCTGCTCGGCGGATAACGCGGGGATGGATACCGTAAAGGTCATGACGACGAGTTGCGTGCTCAAGCCATTTTGCGAGAAGAGCTTCCACTCCTGAGCGGCGAGGAATGGAAGAGCGATCAAGCTTGGACCCGCGTACGCGATGTTGATTTTGCGTTCCTGAGAGAAGGCCGGCTTGATAGACGAAGTTGATAGTAGAGCGGCTATGCAGATGCAGAACCGAGACAAGAATAGTAGACCACGCAATTTCCTGAGCGGCTTTTTTATCAGACTGGATTTCTTGCCGTCCATTTAATCACTCCGGTGTTCGTCTGTTACACTTCGTGATTCCAGGGTACCCGATCCTTTCATTTCTCTCCCCACAGTCGCTTGAGAAACCCGCTGTCCTTTAGATCAGCAGTGAAACGCGTGTCATAGAAATCTTCCGCCTTGGCCGAAGCGGCCTGAGGGACGGTCTTCCCGATGAGTCCAAGAATGAGCTCAATCCCCTTCGGCTCGACCTGCAGGGTTCTATCCATAGCGTTCGCTTCAAACTGAATTGCATAATTGACCAGTTCTCGGTCCTCGACTTTGGTGTATTTGGAGACAACCTGGGCCGTGCCTTCCGGGTTCGTTAAAAAGTAGTGCATCGCTTCCGCATAAGCGCGCATGAATTTCGTAAGCTCCTGCTGTTTGCGCTCAACTGTATTGCGAGCGGAAGCGAGAACCGTCACTGCAAAGGGAATCTTCAGTGCCGTGATATCCAGAATCACCTTGAAGCCCAGCCGCAGAGCAAACAGATCGTGCGGCGCGCCTGCGACAAGGGCGTCAATGGAGCCCGCCTTCAGAGCCGGGATGCCCTGGCCGATATTGCCGAGCTGAACGTATTGAAGATCTTTCAGAGGATCGATCTGGAAACGGGAGAGGGAAGCTTGCGCGAACATATCTGGATTCGAACCGATCCGATCAATGCCCAACCGTTTTCCCTTCAGATCTTGGACGTTCGCGATCTCCTTCTTGCCGACAATATTCCCCGTCATCCGAGTCTTGCTTTGTCCGATGATCACCAGATCTTTGGACCCTCCCACTATTGCTCGTATGGGGGCAAATCCGCCGATGATCCCCACATCCGTTTCTCCCGCGAGCAGGGAAGTGGTGCCTGTGGGGCCGGACGCGATAAAGACGAGTTTCACATCAAGTCCCTGCTTCTTGAAGAAACCCGCTTCCTTCGCGATCCACATGGGCGACATGGAAGCCACCGGCGCGGTGTAGAATGCCGTGAGTGTCTGCGATTGGCCCCACCCTTCTCTGACTGAGCCGACGGACACGACAAAGACAATCACAAAAATCGCGAGCGCTTTACGAAGAGTTATCATTTTCAACCCCTCCTAAATGAAGTCGCTGTTCGATCTTCCAACGTCTAGCGCAGGCCCGCATCAAGCGGAGCGGATTATAGCACGCGAATCGATCGCGACAACGGAAATATTGACAGGTAGATTTTCCGGTGATACGCGTGCGGCAACTTGGCAATCGCTTGGCAGGCGCCTACACGTCGATGGGAGAAAAAGGAATGAAGAACTTTTCGTCTCCGATAAGAAGGATTCTTTTCACAGGAGCCTGTCTTTTCGGCTTGCTGACCACCATCCCGAGTCATGCCGCAGAAGGACTCCAAAAGCTCCGAGTTGCCTACGCGGCGATCACTGCGGCATTCTCGATCCCTTGGGTTGCGAAAGAGGCAGGGATATTTCAGCGCCATGGGCTGGACGTTGAGCTCGTCTATATCGCGAGCGGGTCGCGGGCGGTTCAGACGTTGATTGGCGGAGGTGTAGATGTCGCGGCATTCGGAGGCCCGGCCGCCATCGACGCCAAACTCGCTGGAGCGGACACCGTATACGTGTCTATCCCGGTCAATAAAGTCATTGTCTTCACCGTGGTTGCCCCCCAAATCCAGCGGGTGGAGGACCTGCGCGGAAAGAGTATCGGAGCTACCCGCATCGGAACCGTCACAGACTTCTTCACGCGGTACTTCTTGCGCCAGAATGGGCTTGTGCCGGACCGCGACGTCATGATCCGGCAGACCGGCGGGCTGCCGGAAACGCTCGCGGCGCTCAAGGCCGGACAAATCCACGCGGGCACCTTCGGCTTTCCAGCCGTGCTCCATGCCCGCGCCGCGGGCTTTCGCGTTTTGGTGGACTACTCCAAGCAAGGATTCCGTTACCCGCTCTCCGCCGTTGCGGTGACGCAGAGCATGCTTCGCAGCCAAGAATCAGCCATTCGCCGTTTCCTTGAGGCTTCCATTGAAGGGATTCATCGTTTTCGCACCGACCCTGCCTTTGCGATGAATGTCATCGGAAAATATACGCAGACGGCTGATCGGACGATTCTGGAGGAGACACAAAAAGTCTATGCCTCAGCCTTCGAGCCGGTTCCCTATCCGGACCCGGAAGATTTAAAACTCGCGATAAGTCAGGTGGCGGAAGGTAATCCTCGCGCCCGCGGCGCGGAGCCGCGAGATTTCATCGAGCCGCGCTTGATCCGCGAGATCGAGGCGAGTGGATTCGTCAAAAAGCTCTACGGCGAGCAGGTGAAGTGAATCGAAGTGGAGTGTTGGGTTTTAAATGCACCACTCCATTACTCCAACACTCCAGGTACTCCCGTTTTTATTATTGTTCTGACCCAATTATCTCGTGCGCATTAACATCGTCGGTGCCGGCCCAGCCGGCCTGTTGTTTTCATTGCTGATCAAGCGCCGCTTCCCAGCGTGGCGCGTCCAAGTCTTCGAGCAAAATCCGTGGGACGCCACATTCGGCTTCGGGGTGGTGTTCTCCCAAGGGGCGCTCGCATTTCTCGAACGTGATGTTCCGGATTTGCATAAACAGCTTGCGGTTCGTTTAGAGTCGTGGCCGATGCAGCGTATCGTCCATCGGGATGAGCAGGTAGACATCGACGGCAACGGATTTTCGGCCATCGGACGGCTCGAGCTCAATCAGTTTCTGCAGGAACTCTGTCTCGGCGCCGGCGTGGGTACTGAGTACGAACGCGCCATCGCCTCACTTGACGATCTGCCAAGCTGCGATCTGGTCGTCGGCGCCGACGGAGCCAACTCGTTCGTGCGCCGTGCGCTGGAATCGGAGTTCGAGCCGCGGGTCGAGTGGCTCACCAACCGCTTCGCTTGGTATGGCACGCGGCAACTCTTTGAGTGCCTGACCCTAACCTTCCGCGCCAACGAGCATGGCTCCTTCGTCGCGCACCATTATCGCCACAGCCCGAGCATGAGCACCTTCGTCGTGGAGTGTGACGAGGCGACGTGGCGTCGCGCCGGTCTCGACCGGAGGTCTGACGAGGAGAGCCGCGCTTACTGCGAGGGTGTTTTTGCTCCGGATCTAAATCGCCACTCGCTGGTCTCCAACAAGTCTATCTGGCGCCAATTTCCGCTGCTCGCTAACGGACGCTGGTCGGTGGGCAACGTAATTCTTATCGGCGATGCGCTGCGCACCATGCACTTTTCGATCGGCTCGGGCACACGGCTCGCTTTCGAAGACGCCATCGCTCTCGACCGTGCATTCGGCGAAGCCGGCGAGGATGTGCCGCGCATGCTCGCGGCGTTCGAACGCGAGCGCCGGCCTATTGTCGAGAAGCTGCACGCCGCCGCAAATGCCAGCTCTTACTGGTACGAGCGCTTGCCAGAAAAAATGGCCCTTGAACCTTGGCAGCTCGCCTATGACTACATGACGCGCAGCGGGCGCATGACCGACGAGCGACTGCGCGAGCTGTCGCCGAAATTCATGGCGCGAGTGGAAGCGGAGCAGAATAAGGCTGAGTAGCTTCTGCCGGGCTGGCGCGCTTATACGGCGCCCGAATACGGCCGAGTTTTTCAGATGTCCTCATCGGCGTCAAAGGTAGCCTGGTTGCAAGCCACATACTCAATGTCAATGCGAGAGTCCGAACGAGCTGATATCACCGCCGGAGAAGAAAGTACCAATGACGTTGCCGCATGTGATCGGCAGATCGAGATGCGAGGGGTGAGACTCGTCGTGATGGATGGTGATGCGCGCGGGGCGCGGCCGGCGCAAATGATTGCGCGCCAGCGCCTGTAAAGAATTCACCGGCGGCTCGTCGTCGGCGCCCTTGATGCGGATCGCGATCCGCTCTCCGGCCTGGAACAGTCGCCCTGTTGGCACGATCGGAATTTTCACCTCGTAAATCTTCCCTGGTTCCAAAGGCTCGCGCTTTTCATGGGCCAGCACCGGTTCCCAGGGCTCGCTATCGTCGCGCAGACGGCGCTGCGAGGCGCGCAGCCAACCGCGCGTCAGCTCGTGCTCCTTTCCTTGTCGATCGATGAGCAGCAAAGTTGCGAATAGTAAAACGTCAGTGTCGGTGGTCGAGAGGTACAACGTGAGAACGCTCGGGCCGAGTACCTCGGTGTTCTCGACCAGCGGCGGCGTTACGTAGGTCGCAGAGCCGTGTTCGAAAGGTGATTCATCGAACGAATCGACGCCCTCTCCTGGCCAGAGTTCGTGTTCGCTGAGTATTTCATCCTTGTGCAGGTAAAACGTCGTCCAGCGCGCCTCGGGCGGCGGCCAATCGTTGAGAATTTTCCATTCGCCGGTGGGCGGAATGAAGCAACGGATCGGCGGCTCGTCCATGACGCCGGTGTCGATGCCTTTGAGCCAGTAATCAAACCACCGCAGTGATTCATCTTGATACTGATACAGCGGGCGATCGAGATAAATTCCCGGACCGATGACCATCTTCTTCGGGCCATTCCAATCCTTCCAGGCCGTGAACGCGCCAGGCAGATGAAGGCCATAGTTGCCCCAGCAGGCGCCGAGATAAGCCGGAACTGTGGCGTTGCCGTCGTGCGCGCTGCGCTCGTGCCAGAACTCTCCATCGAACGGATTCAACAACACGTCGACCACCAGAGCATTGGTTCCGACGTCCGGGTTCTGCAACGCTTCGCGCAGCCCCGGCACAGCCATGATTTCTTCGTCGCGCATAGCTTGCGCGATGGCTTCTTTGTATGCCGCTTCGCCATGCGCCTCTTTGTACAAGCTACGATAATTAGGACGATGCAAGCTGTTGCGCCAGTGTGTAAGGAATCCGTGCGCGAGAATGCCGCCGTGGTAGCAGCGGTGGCGGTAATCATCGGTGCCGGCGAACGGTGCAAAAATCGCCTTGAGTGGCTTCGGACGAAGCGCGGCCACCGCCTTGGCAAGCCGGGCGAAGTAAGAAACGCCGAACATGCCGACGTCGCCGTTGCTCCAGGACTGGGCCGCCAGCCAGTCGATCAGGTCGCAGACGTCGCGAACTTCGAGCGGGCCCATGAGTTGATAAAAGCCCCCGGAGTTGCCGCTGCCGCGCACGTTGAAGACCGCGTGGATGTACCCGCGGCGCGCAAAGAACGTCGAGTCGCCGCTTTCCATGTAACCGCGCATTGGCGTGAAGCCCACCGGACGCATCGGCGGCGACTGGAGATTCTTGTTATAAGCGTGAGCGCCGAGGATAACGGGAAACCGTTCGCCGGATGCCGGGTGATAGATGTCTCCCTCGAGCGTGACGCCGTCCGGCATGCGCACTTTTACATCGCGCTCGACGATGACGTCGTATTTCCGTTCCGAGGTGGTCCACTTGGTTGTAAACATTGTGCGGCTCCTTCAGGCTCCGATTAGCGCATGGTAAAGAAAATGTCTAGCACGAATTTATTTACAGAACATCGCCCGAGGAGCGAGCCCCTGCGGGTGGCGGGTACAGCGAGCAAGAACACCCTATTTCGATTAGGCGCTTCGCCTCTGGGATCTTTTTGAGCAGCCTGCAAACAGAGTTTTTCAAAGCACCGCATAGGCGACGGAATTGACAGGACGCTCCGGCGTCGGATAAGAGTTTGAAGTGCATGAGAGTGATCGACCTTCATTGCTATCCCAACACGGAGCCGTGGATCAAATCGCAAGGGCCTTACGTCGAAGCGCTCGCTAAATATTGGAATCGAGCTTGGACGGCGAAAACAGAAGCCGAGGTCATTGCGGAGTTTAAGCAAGCCGGAGTCGAGGCGGTGCTGGTGGCCTTCGATATCGAAACCGTAACGGGCACGCCGCCCTGTTCGAATGAATACGTCGCCAAGATGCGCGATGACAATCCTGGTGTAATTCGACAAGCTTGGGCGGCTATCGATCCGCTGAAGGGCGCGCGCGCCATCGAAGACGCCAAGAACGCCATAGAAGAGCTGCACTTGTTCGGCTTTCATTTTCATCCGATCATGGGTCATTTCTCCGTCGACGAGCGCAGGTTTTATCCTCTATGGGAAACCATCAGCGCGCTCAAAGTGCCGGTGATGATCGACGTCGGCACGACGGGGATGGGCGCCGGTATGCCTGGTGGATTGGGCGCGGTCATAAGGCACGCTCATCCGGCGGCCATCGATCAGCTCGCCGCGGATTTCCCGGAGCTGAGCATCGTCGCCGCGCACCCCGGATGGCCCTGGACTGAAGAGATGATCGCGGTCGCGCTGCACAAAGGGAACGTGTCGTGGGAGCTGTCGGGCTGGGCACCCAAGTATTTTCCCGATTCTTTAAAGCGCGAGATCAAAGGCCGGCTGCAGGACAAGATCATGTTCGGCAGCGACTATCCCAGCATTCCTTACGAGCGCTTATTGCGCGAGTGGCGTGAGCTTGGCTATGCCGATGCGCTGATGGAGAAAATATTTCACGGCACCGCCGAGCGCATTTTAAATCTATAGAGTTAAGCGAAGGATAGGAACGATGAACATCGATTTTCATTGCCATTTTTACCCCGAGGAATACTTGAACAAGCTCGAAGCCTCGCGCGGCGACGTGCGCATCGAGCGCAACGACAAGGGAGAGCGGCTCATTCTCAGCATGGGAGCCAAAGCCGGCCCCGTCACGGAGGACTATTTCGATATTGAGCTTCGGCTGGACAAGATCAAGCAGAACGACATCGACATGCAAATACTGACGACTCCTCATCCGGGCATCGATCGCTTCGCGTCGTCAGAAAGCGCCGAGATGAGCCGAGTCATCAACGACGGTCTCGCCAAAGTCGTGAAGAAATATCCTAAAAACTTTCAAGCCCTCGCGATGCTACCGCTCATCGATCCACCGGCAGCGCTCAAGGAGCTCGATCGAGCGATCTTAGATCTCGGGTTCAAGGGAATGTGCATGTTGACAAACGTCGCAGGCAAGCCGCCGGATTCGGATTTTCTCTTACCCGTCTATGAGCGGGCGCAAGCGCTCGGCGTTCCGGTCTTCATCCACCCAACGACGCCTGCGGGCGCCGAGGTCATGAGAGAGTGGCGGCTCGCGATCATCCTCGGCTTTGAATTCGATGTCATTCTTTCGGCGACTCGACTTGCTTATTCGGGAATCCTGGAGAGATTTCCCGAATTGGACTTTGTCGTTGCTCATCTAGGAGCTGGTCTTCCGTTCCTCGCCGGCCGGATCGACCGGGGCTATAATGATCCGACCTGCAGCGTTAAAACCAAAAGGCCCAGCTCTGAATATCTGAAAGAACTTTACACCGATGCGGTTTGTTTCTATCAGCCGGCTTTGATGATGGCTTACGACTTTTTCGGCGGGGAAAGAATCGTCATGGGCAGCGATTTTCCGCTTCCCATCGGCGATCTTCAGGCCGCTGTTCCAAGTATCAAGGAGATGAAGATTCCCGATCAGGAGAAAGAGAAAATTCTCGGCGGGAACGTTACGCGGCTTTTGGATCTAAAGATTTAGACGGTATTTATGCGCAGCTACTCTAAACATGATCACAGCCGACGCAGCACCGAATTGGCGCGTTGACGTGCATCACCACGTGGTGCCGCCGGAATATCAAGACAGCTCCATGCCGATTAAGATTCCGGGGACCGAAGCGCAGCTACGCTCCATGGATACTTGGAAGATCCGAAGCGCCATCACATCGCTGACTCCTCGAGTGGTTTTGAAGAATCTGCATCGTCTCCGCGAAGTGGCAC
>VBKE01000053.1 GCA_005879605.1 Deltaproteobacteria bacterium | reverse complement strand
GTTTCGCTGCGCATCAGCACAGCGTTGTTTGGTGCGGGGCTGATGGAAGCCATTCCGGACACCACTATTCTGGGGAACACAAGCAACGGCGGCATAGCCAACTTCGTGTTGAACCCCGACACCGGGCGGACCGAACTCGGGCGCTTCGGCTGGAAGGCGCAAGTGGCCACCTTGCATCAGTTCGCCGGGGACGCCTACCTCAACGAGATGGGCATTACCAACCCCTCCTTCCCGCATGAGAATAACCCGCGGGGCCAGCCGATCCCGCCGGAGTGTGACACGGTGGCGGACCCCGAGGACGACGGCTCAGGCCTGAACGCGTTTGCAAACTTTATGCGGTTCTTAGCCCCAGCGCCTCGGCGTCCCATCACGGATCAAGTGCGGCAAGGAGAGCAAGTGTTTAGTCAGATTGGGTGCGCTAGTTGCCATGTGCCCACGCTGACGACCGGCAACAACCCGGTCGCAGCGCTGAGCAACCAAAGGGTCAACTTGTTCTCAGACCTGCTGCTGCACGCCATGGGAGCAGGGCTTGCTGACGGCATTGAGCAAGGCCGCGCCAAAGGGGACCGAGTTTCGCACGGCGCCATTGTGGGGACTGTCGCGTCGGGATCGTTTCATGCATGACGGAGGGTCGAACACCATCGAGAAAGCGATCCTACGCCATGGTGGGGAAGCCCAGAACGCCCGTGACCGCTTCGGGGGACTCAGTCCAGCCGACCACGATGCGTTGTTGGCATTTCTGGATTCTTTGTAACCTGCTGATATGCGGCCGTTGAATAGCACTGGAACAGATATCTAGTGTACCACATATCTGTTCCGATGCTGCCGCTAACGCGTGCAGCGTGATCCAGCGAAGGACACATCACCAAAAGAGCGGAAGACCCTGGATGTCTTGACTCTGTTGGTTAAGTCACCTTAACAAATGACCGCCTGCGCGCAGCATGTAACATCCACCGCAGAGCCAAGCGAACCCGGCCTTGATCAGAAAATAATTGTATACAACTTGATTAAAGATACTATAGAGTGGGCGCCCGTGGAACTCGGCGTCTTTACCAGCCCAAAAATCCTTAAAAACCTGATGGTCCATAATGGAAGAGAAGCTTAGGCTTAAACCCACTTTACCGCGAGTAACAGTGGCCGAACGATATCGTAATCACCTAATTTTCGTGACAGGGGACCTAGAACCACAGACAAATTTATGGACAGCACGTGCCCATATACAATTTAATGAAAGCTCTCGAACGTTTCGCGATGTCTGGCTACCTAGTCCCACTGTTCGCTTTGAGACGAAGAGACAATCCGAAGAACACATGATGAAAGAAGCTAAAAAGTGGATTGATGATAAGATTGGCGACTCGGCGGGGCGAACACAATACCCAAAAATTACGCTTAAATCAGTGTGGCGTTGGATACTTAACAAATCGGATTAGCTGGACGAGAGCAACTTCAACTGACACTTTCTATTAGATGCAAGAGAGCCGTCCGTCTTATGAGCGGTTAATAATTACGTTTGGTGATCTTTTTTATCGGATGATTTTTCCGTGGTGTTCTCTGGTTCATAGTCTGGCGGTTGTTGAATCCATTGGGTCATCACCCACGTCAGCGCCAATATCCAACCCAGAACGGTCCAGCCGAAAACGAGATTCACGTAGGAGATGGACGAGGCATCTTTCACATGCAGCTTCTTGGCAAGGATGGTTGGCACGAAGTAGAGCACAAGCAGCAATATCGCTTCGATAATTGTCATCACGGCAATGGATCTTGAAGAACAGTCTCATCGAGACGGTTCGCGATACTCCACTGCGCGACGAGAAAGGCAGCGAATGGAAATATGATGCATTCCAGGTATTTCTCACTAAGTTTTGTTGTTTTGAGAGCCTTTGGGATCAAGATTGTGCAGTCGAATCTTTCGGGAAAGGGTCCGCAGCCCGATTCCACACCCTTTTGCCGTAAGCGCAACGTTCCCGCCGAAATCTTCCAGCTTTTGCTCAAGAAAACGCTTTTCCTGCTTCCTCATCCATTCGTCCAATGAAGCACACCCAATGATTCCGTTTTCCTTCGGCTGCGGTTCGAGCGCAAGGTCCGGCAAGTCTACGGTTTCGATGATGCGCCCCGCGGCCAAGACGATCGCTCGCGCGAGAATGTTTTGCAGCTCCCTAATATTTCCCGGCCATGGATAATCCATCAAAACATTCATCACTTCCTTGGAGATGGCGTTGATGCCCTTTTCCGCCACAATCGGATGATGACGGAGAAAATCATGCACCAGCAGCTGAATGTCGACTTTGCGCTGACGCAGAGGCACCAGGTGGATGGGAATCACATTGATCCGGTAGTAAAAATCGGACCGCATTCTGCCCTGCGCGACTAAATCCTTTAGCGGAATGTTGCTGGCCGCTATGACCCGCATGTCCACCCGAATACTTGTGTTCGCGCCGAGCCGCTGGAATTTTTGGTCTTCGAGCACGCGCAGCAATTTGCCCTGCATCACCAGCGAAATACTCTCAATTTCATCCAAAAACAGAGTTCCTCCATGGGCAAGTTCGATCTTTCCGGGTTTCGCTTGCTCGGCACCGGTAAAGGCACCCTTCTCATAGCCAAAAAGCTCGCTTTCCAGTAAGGTCTCAGGAAAACCGGCACAATTAATAGTTACGAACGGACCCTGGCATCGCCCACTTTGGTAGTGAATGGCGCTCGCGACCAATTCTTTTCCGGTTCCCGTTTCTCCTTGAACCAGTACGGTCATGTGTGTTGGAGCGACCATGCGAATGATTTCAAATACCCGATGCATCTCCGGAGTTTTGCTGAGCATACCGCCGAAGATCGAGCGATCCTTGAGCCAGCGGCGAAGATGGCGGATTTCCATGTAGACATTTGATTTTTCGAGCGCAGCGCGAGTTGATTCGTCCACCGCCGCCAAATCAAATGGTTTCACGACAAAATCACTGGCGCCGAGTTTAAGAGCGTTCACCGCGGTTTGAATATCGGAATAGCCGGTAATAGCAATGACCGGCACATCGGGAAGGTTTTGATGGATGTAAGATATGAGTTGAACGCCGTCCATTCCCGGAAGCTTGATATCGGTAATAACGAAATCGATGTCTTCTTCCCCAAGGCGCGAGATGGCTTCTTCGGCTGAGGAAACGGCGACAACCGAATGGCCCTTCTGAATGTACAGCGCTCCAGTTGCTGGCGGACGGTCGCATCATCATCTACTACCAGCAGATTGGGGATGGGCAGATTCGTCCCCTTTTTAAACCGCTGGTCAGCTTTCATGGCGTTTTTCGTATACAGTTCTTCAATCCTCGACTCTGTCAAAGCTTGAATCTTGGCCGTATGGGCTGCCATAAACGTCACGCGGATCAGATGGAGGCTTGAGGACCTTTGTTTTCGGCGGGAACTTTTATCAGAATCGAAAATACCCCCCGATTCCGGTGTTCCTGACGAAAGGCGATTTTTCCAAAATGGCGTCTGAGAACCTGTCGTGCCACGGCCATGCTTAAACCGACCCGGCAATCATTAACTTTGAGAAAAGGACGAAACACATCGTTGCCTTCAACGTTTAGTTGGGTCGGTGAAGCGTTGATCAACTTGAGCTCGACATAGCGGTCATGTTCCACCCAATGCAGGCCCGCCTCGATCTGCAACTGTCCACCCTGCGGTAGCAGAGCACAGGAAAACTCTATGACCCGTTTTAGTGCGCTGCGAAATTGCCAATCGAGACACAACCTAGGAAGCGGCTCCCTGAGCAGGACAGTGAGTTGAATCCCGTGCTCAGCCAACTCTCGCTCGCTCACCCGGATAACTTCCGCTAGCACGAGAGCCAGATCTTCTGACGTCAATTGCAACGGCGGAGGCGAAAGATACTCGGCAATTTCACCTGTGAGTTTGCGGATCTGCTGAACGCCCCGGATGACTGTCTTCGAGCTTTGTTCAGGTAAAGCACCGGACAATGTCAGAAGATCCAACTCACTCCTGATGGCCTGCAGGTTATTGCCTATTTCGTGGGTCAGACCTACCAGCAATTCGCGAACGTTACGAGTTTCCGCAAAATCTTTATACTCCTGTAGCCCCTCACAGATTGGGCAACTGCGGGATAGATCTTTCGCCATATGCCCTATTCGGAAATCAAATCAGCTTTGAACTATTCTTCCTGAAGTATTTCAACTCCCGCTGAATCCAAGCGCACTCGGCTTTTAAAGCAGGATGCTTCGTTAGCAACTGGTCGAGAAGTTTTTGCGCCTCGCCATTAGAGGGATCAACTTTGATTCCTTCTACCCAGCACCAAGCAGCGCCCTTAAGGTCACCTTGGCCATATAAACTTACTCCAAGATTTTTGAATGCATTCTGCTGTTCACAATCAATCTCGATCGCCTGCCGGCAATACCTTTCGCCGGCGCTATAAAGCCCCTGCGCATTCAAACAGTAGCCCAAATTATTACGAAGGAAATAGGCTGTGTCGCGTTCTTTCGGCAGCAGACATAGACCGTTTTCGTAGTGCTCCGAGGCTAAGGCCCATTTCTCATCCGCTTGAGCGATCTGCCCAAGGACGAAATAAATGAGAGCTCTAGATTCCTTACCAGGGGAGAATTCCTGGATCATTAGCTCAAGAAGCGCCACAGCGAGGTCACTGCGCTTCACCTGCTTTTGGTAAAAAAGCACGAGTCGCCATAGACTTTCCAACTGTTCCAGGCGTTCGCTGGCTGCCTCAATTGCCCTGAGAATCTCTTGCTCTGTTTCTGTGTCTGTGGCGGGTATTCCGGAAGGCAATGGTAGCCTAGCCGATGCACTCATGGACCATCGAGGAGCAAAGGGACGGCCAGGGAAAAAGAGACGCCAAATGAGTGATTCTGGGAAGCAGCGGGAACATTCGCTGATATTGGTACCGGGCACAGTCGCCGGTTCTATTCACTGTGTAGGTCCGGTCCGGCTTTTCTGGCGCACATGTTAGCCTTTGTCATCGCGAAGACGCGTAAACAGTCCGCCTCTCCTGTGATCTCGATACGTCGCGGCTCCGGTACTTCATTGTCTCTATCGGCCATCGTAGGCGGGGTCGAATTCGGGCGCTAGTTCTTGTTTGATAGTAGTCACGGGTCATTCCCATGGCTCGCACGGATAGGTTATCTATCAACCGTCTCTCCTTCTTCTGCGGTGCCATCCATCAAGGCATTTCGTGAAGGTCTAGCCCAACTCGGCTACCTTGACGGACAGAACATCGCCGTCGAGTATCGCTATGCCGAGGGAAAGCTCGGTTTTTCTGAGGCGGGCTGAGCTGAAATCAACGGGGAACATTCAAACGTTGCGGCGGTTGGAAATCAACATGAAATCAACATGGTTTTTTCAACCGTACTGGACGCGACTGAACACGTAAAAAACAAGGCAGCTAAGAAACTTGAGTCAGTGAAGGAAGGAAAGCCGATCGAGTAATGTTCGGAAGGGAAACTGACGAAAGTGTCTGGGGAGCCCCTGTAAGCGGCGCCCCAGGAGGCTTTTCGGCAAGAGCTGAGCAAGCTTGGATGGATTGAGGGAAAGAGCATTACCTTCGAGTACCGATTTGCAGAGCAAAAGCCTGAGCGCCTACCTGAGCTAGCTGCGGAGTTAGTTCGTCTAAGGGTTGATCTGATCGTGGCTAGTTCGGGACCGCCGGCGTTGGCGGCAAAGGGAGCAACTAGTACCATCCCCATCGTGATGGCGAACTCTGCGGATCCTGTAGGTGAAGGTCTGCTCGCCAGTCTGGCGCAGCCAGAAGACAATGTCACCGGGCTCTCGGGTTTAGGGGTCGAGTTAAATACCAAAAGGCTAGAGATACTCAAGGACGCAGTCACCAAGCTCGCCCGGGTAGGACTTATGCGGCTGCCGGGATCCAGGATATCGCAAGGCCTCCAACTGAAAGAGCTCAGGGCCGCGGCTCTGGCACTGGAGCTAAAATTTGGAGGAGATCGAGACTGAATCGGACCCCAAAGATTTAGAGAGCACCTTTTCAAAGGCAAAGCAGAAGCGGGCTAACGCGATTATGACGACCACCGCTCGCCCTTTTTTCCCCCCAAACTCCTTCAGGGAGTAAATAGCCGGCAACCGATATTTGCCGGCAAGCTCGACGATGCGTTTTCTTTGCATCTCCTATGGCGCGGATGTTGGCCACCTGTTCCGCCGGTCCGCCCACTACATAGACAACATCCTCAAGGGAACGAAACCTTCTGACCTGCCTGTGCAGCAGGTGACCACTGTTGAACTGCTCTTCTGGATTGATCAAATCGTGGTGCTGTCATGGCTCGTTCCTGCGGGGCTGGCGCTTGTCTATTCTGCGCCGTCGCCACCAGGGCCATACAGGATTCACAGAACGCGATTGGCTGTTCCTGTTTGGTCACTCGCGCAAGGAAGTATTTTCGCCGCGCCTCTTGCTCCGATTGTCCGCGCTGCTGCTCGCCTCGGCGGTCGTCGGCCTCACCATCATCTTCTACGTCTTGCCTCACGGCGTCGGCTGGTTTGCCGGCGCGACGCTTCTCGCCATCGCGAGTATTTTGCTCACCGTGCCGAGATGGTTGGGGTGAGCTACTATAAAGCCCAATTCGTGAACGCATGTCGCCACGCTTCTCAAAGTGGCCGTCGCCGGATTGATCCCGGTCGCCACTTCAAAATCCCGCCGTTTGGCCGCGACAATCGCCGCGATTTTAGCTGCTGCTCGCGTGGAAGCATGTTGCGCCCGAGAATCGGCAGTTCATCGCGTAAGGAAGAAGACCCGTTACAGCAACAATAGATAGACCGATTTTGGTGCTGGCGGTCTCGCTTCCAAGGCGACTCTAGTCTCTATCTCCGAAGCTGGATTTTTCATTCCATTTTGGTTCACGTCTCGAAAATTCCCCCGTCTTAATACATTGGTTAGTCTGAAGCGTCGATTAATCCAATCCTACGCCAAGTAGCAAGTGCGGCTCAATCGCGATTTACAGGCTTCGGTCGCTGTGCGAGTGTGCGACAGGCGAAATCCAAAGGTCTATTCCCGGCTGACGCTGCTCAGGCTGGCAATTTCGATCTCTATTACGCCCGATTGGTTTCTTACCGGTCGGGCTTTGTTTTTTGCTGACCGGTTTCACAGGAAGACGCGAAGCAATTGTAGATTTGGCATTTCGGATTGTAGAGAAAAGAATGGGCAAAACAATCGCTGTCTTCATGCTTACTACAGTCATGCTGGCAGCTGTTTCTGTAACCGAGGCGCAGCAGCCAGCAAAAATCCCGCGGATAGGATTCCTGTCGATAAGAAATAGCGACGTAAAAATAGAAAGGGCTGAATTTCCCGACTTTACAGCCTGTTGTGGAAAAGCCGATCTCTATTGCCTGCGAACGCTTGTCATAATCATCGGGATTCAGGGTGGTGGATCAATTTGAACCCACTATCTCGGTAGACATGTACTCACTTTCTGTCAACAAGGAGATCACGGCCAAAGATCTTCTCAAAATCAGCGCCCTGTTTGCGTAGGTGGCTCATAAGCGGGCTGAACATTTGAACATTGCTCGCAGGGCCGTAGTGTGAAAATCGCGGTCCGCTCCCGCCCCGGCTCTTCCCAAAGGGAATAACAGGGCATCGAGTTTCTTCCTGATTCCGAAATACGTTCTTTGGGTCTTCTCCGTGCCCCACCTTACATATTTCGCGCACCAGCATCTTGCGGTATATGTTTATTCCCTGATCGGAGTCTCCGAGTCGCTCTCCTGAACGGTCATATATGGGCCCCTGGCTCGCTATGATCGCGACGTCCTGAATGACATTACTGACGAAGCGCTGCCAGTCGATCTTGCCCGGCGGAGGCATGGGGACGTCGAAATAGGAAACATTTTCCTGCGCAGGAATTTCTAAGTCTGGCGGAAAGATGTAGCAACAATAGAAATATTGTCTCGTGGTTGTAT
>VBKE01000052.1:3287-11486 GCA_005879605.1 Deltaproteobacteria bacterium | reverse complement strand
AGTGCCTTGCCTTTCTCGTCTGCTCGCCACGGCTTCTCGAAGCGCGCTGCAGGTCGATTGAGGAGATGGAGCTGGTGAACGCGCTGTGCCGGCTGGCTGAATATGCGGAGGGGAGCCCTGCGTGACCAAGGGTCGGGCCGTAGACATTGCGCACTCACTAAAGCGCTGCTCGGGCTGTCTTCATGTCGAGTTGTTCGGTAACCGCCGCGGCACATAGCTAACGAGCCGGTCCAGAGGGCAGAAAGTTGATCTTGTGGGGTGTAGGCACTTCTTCGATCTTTTCGCTGGTTGCTGGCCGCGCGCCGGTATCGAGATTTTTAACTATCGTCGGCGCCAACAGTTTGAGGATCGTTACGGGCAATGCGCTGGTGAAGTGATAGTTTTCAGCTTCGCGGCCTTGGACGTATGCCGTGATGACGCCGAAATAGCGGTCGCCGATATAGAAAAGGAAAGTCGCGGTTCGGTTCGTTGCCCGCGACGTTATCACGCCGCCGTGGCGGTTAAAGGTCACGAATCGGTTATCCCCGGACCCGGTCTTGCCGCCGACGGTGATGCGGCTCCCATCGGAGAGTCTGAAGACGCCGCTGAGCCGCCGGGCGGTTCCGCTTTCCACGACGCCAGCCATCGCTTTTTTGACGGTTCGAGCGATTTCAGGAGCGAGCACACGCTCGCCCTTCTCTGGCACACGGTCGAAGCTGGTTTCGTACGGCGTACCCTGGGCGAAATCGATCTTTGTCAGACTGACGGCGCGGCGGCGAACGCCATCATTTACTAGAATCCCGACGAGATCAGCCAAAGCCACGGGTCGATCGGACGAACTGCCAATGGCGGTCGCGTAGGATGGCACCATGGTTTTAAACGGAAAGCCGAGCCGCTGCCAGTAAGGGGTCATGCGGGCAAAGGCATCTCGCTCAAGTCTGATGCGCAGCCGCAGATCTTGAGCGTGGCGATTGCGCGCTTGGAGGAGCCAGGCCGAGCCGATGCGCCGGGCATCGGCGCTGCGGTTGTATAGCTCTTCCCATGACACTTTAGGATTCTTAGCGAACTCTCCCGCGCACCAGAGATTAAGCGGATGGAGCGACAGCAGATAGCCGTAGTCCGCCAAATTCAGACGCGGATTGGCATAAGCCCGGAAAAGATCCGATACGGTTTCAGTGGTATTGGGCGCTTGATTTTTAGTGAGCCAGGCCGCCAACGCCGATTCATCCGCGCCGACGCGCCAGGCAAAGAAGAGAACCGCCAAATGACGGGCAGTCTTGCCGCGCGACTCGAGCAGGCGATTGACGACTTCCTCCGGAGGCTGTCCTTGGTAAGTTTGGTAAGCGCGACGAAGCACGCTCCGTGATTCCTCTTCGGCGACCTCCCGAAGCATGCGCCGCCGCTCCGGATTATCCGGATTGGAAAGCACTTCCTCGGAATTATAGGGCAGGCGCGCACGATGATAGCTGACGAGATCGCGCATGAGACGGATGAACACGAGGTTGACCGAGTTTTGAAACGCCTCGCGTAGCATCAGTATCCGGCGGTTATCCTCGCGTTCGAAGTTCTCGAAATGATGGACTCCACCGCCGGTGAAAAACGCCTCGTAGGGGCTAGCGGAATAACGTCTTTCCATGGCCCGTTCCAGGAACGGCTCCAGGGCAATGTTTTTTTCCTGGCGCACCGTTTCAATGGCCCACTGGGTCAGCGGATCGCGGGCTGCCAGCGCCTTCCTTTTCAATCCTTCATCATTAAGGAGTATCAGCTCCTTGTGCAGCCCAGCCATGACTTCCAGATAATGGGTGAGCGTGCGCAGCTTGGCCGTGCTGCCAAGTTCCAATTTGACGCTTTTGTTGAAGTCGAAGGGGTTAAAAAGGTTGTCGGCCTGTACCCGGACCATATTGCCTTCAGCGGTCGGTTCGACCAGAAGAAAAGAGTAAATGACCTTTTTAGGATCCGAGTTTTCAAGCAGCCGCTCGCCGGTTAATCCGTTTGCCCGCACGACGTCCGGATCCGCGAGGCCGTGGAGGAAATCGGTCACCTTTTTTTGCAAAGGAACGTCAATAGTGCTGTCGGCTTCAAGGTGAAGCCGATTCAGATCGTAGAGATTGGTAACGCCGAGAGTCTCCATCATGGTGGTTCGGATCGCATTGGCTGCTTTGTTCTTGACCGAAGAGGGTTGAGGCGGCAAAGGCGCCGCGGGCAGGAATTGGATAGGTGTCTCCTGCAACGCCGTGGCGAATTCCCAATCGATGAGACCGGAGCGCGCCATCAGCCTAGTAAATTGGTTCACTTTCTCGTCCAGCGAGGCTCGTTCTTCGACCAAGAAGACCGATGGCGCTCGCACTGAGACGAGTAGGGTGAGCAGGTGCTTGAATGCTCGGATCTTGGCGGGTGTTGCGCCTTGAGCCTTGAGCGCCTTGACTGCGTCCGCCAACTGCATCCCGAACCAGGCGTAGAGCCCTTCCCCGACTCCATGAATTTCGCCATAGGCGGGTGCCGCAGCGAGCGGCACGGAATTGAGATAGTCGATGATGATACGTTCTCGCCAAGCTCGGGTACTCGCCCCCTCGTGGTAGGACTTGAGACTGGCGCCGATAACCTGACGCAGTTTTTCCACCGGCGTGTCCGTGCGACCGTTGGGGGAATGGCGAAATTTTTCCAGCTGGACGGCGAGAGTGCTGCCGCCTTGGACCGGAACGGGCAGGTAAAGCTTGGAGCCGATATAAAGCAAGCAAGCTTTCAGTAATCGCTCCCATTCGATGGCGGGATTCTGCCAAGGAGTGGCGGGGCTGTCGAGATCGCGATTTTCGAGAAACAAAAGTGTTTTGACCAACAGCGGTGGAATATCGTCGATTTTTTGGAACAAAAAATCAGACTGAGCGTAACGGAACAACGTCGTTCCTTCGGCGCCGCGGATAAGAAGACCCGCGCTGGGAGGTTCCCCATAGGGCGGTGAAACACCGCGTCTGATGAGCGCCATCAGGGTCGCCGACTGCCGGACCTGACGTGACATCTTGTAGCCCGCGGCTTCGAGTCGGGATTCGAAGCCAGGCAATTTTGCATAGCCTCGTCGATCATCAAAGGGGGCCGGTCGAGGAAACGCAATGCTCGAACTGGCTCCTTCAGCGATTGCAAAAGAGATGCGTTCGTTCGTGCTGGTGAATATCCAAGACTGAAGAATGGAGGTCTGGAACTCGATGAAGACGCAAACCACGACCGATAGGACCGCCAGGCACCACCACAGCCATTTCTTAAGCCGCCGTGTATTCACCAACAAGAGAACCCGCGAGCCTCGCGTGGTGGGTTGGGTGAGCGCGGAAGGGATAGTTTTACTGTCCATTAAAGTCTTGGGGAGCCAAAGAATACCATATTACGCCAAAAAAACTAAGCTTTTGTATTGGCCACCATCGGGTGATTTTGTTGAAGGAACCTGCGGAGGGGAATTTGGTTACAAAGCCCAATTAGGGCTCGGTGTGGTCGCCGCTTTGCGGCATGGGAATGGCTCGTATGTCTGTAGAATTGAAGCTGAATCGACTACTAAACCGCAAAGCGGAAATGGATAATGTCGCCGTCTTGAACGACGTACTCTTTCCCTTCGAGGCGAAGCTTTCCTGCCTCTTTGCACTTGGCTTCGCTTCCAAGGGCGATGAAATCCTCATAGGCAATCACCTCGGCGCGGATGAAGCCGCGCTCGATGTCACTGTGGATTTTTCCCGCAGCTTTCCTAGCGTTGGTTCCCTGCGTGACCGTCCATGCGCGGACTTCGTCTTCGCCCGTGGTCAGAAAACTGATCAAATTCAAAAGGGCGTAGGACGTATGGATAAACCGGTCTCTCGCCGGCTCTTTGATGCCGATTTCTTTCAAGAACGCCTGGCGGTCGCCCTCTTCGAGCTGTGCGACTTCCATTTCCACCTTGCCGGCCAGGGCCAAACCTTCCAGGCCCCGCCGCTTCAATTCCTCCTGGTATGGAACGGCGAGGGGCTGACCCGCCCTGTCGTCGGCTTGATTGAAAAGGACCAAAACCGGCTTGCGGCTAAGAAAGCCGAAGCCTGATAAAAGATTCTCCTCATCGGCGTTGAAGGTCAGGTTTCTCAAGCTCTCCTCATTCTCTAGAGTCTTGGCGCAACGCTCCAGAACGGCTTCTTCTAATGGCCGGGCTTTTTCTTTTTTCAAGCGCGCGCGACGATTCTCCACGACGGTAAGGTCCGCGAGAATCATGTCCGTGAGGAGGTCGTTCAGCTCTTTAAGAGGATCGGCCCCCGATTCGAAATCGCGCAGGACGAGAGCGATGGCGTCGACTTCGCGCATTTGAGTGATGAGCGAGTTGTTGGACTTGAGATTTTCTTCTCCCTCACTCGGTGGAAAATCAGTAAACCGGATCTCCGGGTAGGTGGTCTTTTTGGGTTTGTAAATCCGCGACAACTTGTCGATGCGAACGTCGGGAACTTTGATGACGCCTAAATGAACTTCCTCTTTGCCGCCGTAAACACCGACTTGCGCCTGCAAGCCCGTAAGCATGTTGAATATCGTCGTTTTTCCCGCGCCGCGATGGCCGATCAAGCCTACTTTCATTCTAATTCCGTCTCCTGAAGGATGAACTCAAGAGTGTCAATCTAGCAGGAATCGCGCGGCGAAGAAAACTCTGAATTTTCGCTCTCGTACTTGATCTTTGCCGAAGCGGATGAAATTCTCAATGGGTGATCTCACACGGCGGTTTCTTGCCGAGGATTGATGTTGGACGCAACTCGCCTGCTTGAGCACTGGGGATACGCAGCGATTCTTGCGGCAGAGATCCTGGGGAACGTGGGCATGCCTTTGCCTGAGGAGGCCGCCCTCATCGTCGCGGGTTACTTTGTCTGGGCGGGAAAACTGCGCTTTCCTATAGTTCTGGTTATCGGTACCCTCGGAGCGGTGATTGGGGACAATCTCGGTTACTGGTTTGGGCGGCATTACGGTCAAACCGCCATTCAGCGGTACGGACACAAATTTCTCATCACCGAGTCGCGCTTGAACGCAGCCAAGCGGTTCGTTGGCCGCTATGGTCCCATCGGCGTTTTTTTCGCGCGCTTCCTTCCCGGACTACGCTTCATGGCGGGCCCTTTAGCGGGCAGCACCGGCCTCTCGTTTACGGCTTTTTTTCTCGCCAACTTTCTGGGCGGACTGGTGTATGTCCCTCTCGCCGTAGGCGTTGGTTACCTCGTGGGACGCCATTTCGGCGTTGTCTTGAATAAGATCCAACTGATCGAAGGCAAATTGGAATATTTCGCTGTCGGTATTCTCGGAATCGCCGCCGTTGCCATCATCGCCTGGAGGGCGCTCACCTCCCGAAAAGCCGCTCGCAGCGGTTCCGCAAGGTGAGCCGCGCCTCAGTTCATGGCGTTGGGGCTAACGCTTCAAGGCAAGAAACAGACTGCCGTCTCCACGCTTGACCAAAAGCAGTAAGGATTTTCCTTTTCCTGTTTTTTCCACTTCTTGATTATAGTCGGCAACGCTGCGCACTGGACGGCGATCGACCTGGGTGATCACGTCTCCCCTCTGCAGCCCCGCCTCATCGGCCGGGCTACCCGGTTTAACCGAAGTGACGACGACTCCTTCGGCTCGATCCAAGCCGAGGGAGTCGGCAACCTCCGGAGTCACCGTTTGAACTGCCAAACCGAAGTCACCCTCCTCTGTCGAAGCCACCACTTCATTTTCCTTCATTTCACCCACGGTAAGCGGAAGTGTCATTTCCTTTGAGTCGCGCAGAATTTTGACCTCTACGGTTTTTCCCGGCGCGACACTGGCGACTTGAAGCGGCAGTTCCGCGGAATCCTTTATCTCCTTGCCGTTGAATTCCACGATGACATCGCCGCCGCGTATACCCGCGTGTTCCGCGGGCCCACCCTTTGTCGTCTCCGCCACCAAGGCCCCGTGAGGTGATTTCAAGCCCAAAGTATCCGCCAGCTCCGGTGTGACTCTCTGGATTACGGTACCCAAGTAGCCGCGAACCACCTTACCCTTGTTTTTGAGCTGCGGCAGGACTCCCTTGACGAGATTGGTCGGAATGGCGAAGCCGATACCGATATTGCCACCCGATTGGCTGAAGATGGCGGTATTGATGCCGACGACCTCGCCGCGCATGTTCAGCAGCGGTCCGCCGGAGTTTCCCGGATTGATGGAGGCATCGGTCTGAATGAAGTTATCGTAAGGTCCCGCGCCAATCTGACGTCCCTTGGCGCTGACAATGCCGGAGGTGACCGTGTGATCGAGGCCGAACGGATCGCCGATGGCCAGCACCCACTCGCCTACCTCAAGCCGGTCAGAATCTCCGAGCGTGACTACCGGAAGATCCTGTGGAGCGTTAATCTTCACGATGGCAATGTCCGTTTTTTGATCCCTTCCCAAAACCTTTGCGTCAAAACTTCTCCCGTCCGAGAGCGTTACAACGGTCTTCTCCGCGCCATCCACGACGTGATAATTGGTGAGAATAGTGCCGTCCCGGTCAATAATAAAACCCGACCCAAGACCCCGCTGGCGCTGGGGACCGCGAGGGATCTGTCCGCCGAAAAATCTCTTCCAGAATTCATTGGACGGATCTTCGCCTCCAAACGGCGAGGGGACGTCCTGCGCGGTTTTGCGTACTTGCGTCGTAGAAATATTGACGACGGCGGGGCCTACCTTCTTGACCAAGTTAACGAAATCGGGTACGCCTTGCGCCGTCACCGCCGGGTAGTTGGCTGCGTGCGCTGTCTGAGAGATTGAATAAAAGTGTTGAATCCCGCTCCCTATTCCGACTCCCACGAGCACGGAAAGTAAACTAGCGATGACGATTAAAAAAGGACCGGTATTTTTGCTCTGACTGAATTTACGAAACATCTGATTTTTCCTCCCGTGATTTTCGACATTGCTAACCTGCCAATTGCTTACGCGCTGGCTCTTTTTCTTGTTTTGCCAACTTCGATTCCTTCCAACGCACCAGCCCTTGCCGCAGATAGAGCGGATCGAAGTTCAGCGCTTCGCAGACGTTTTCGAAAGAGAAAAGATAGGACTTATCGTCGTCGAGAATCCATTCCTCCGCGTCAAGGTGAAGTGCTTTTTTTCGCTTACAGGTCGCGCCGAGGTTATCCTGGAAACAGACGATCGCGTCTTCCAAGACCGCAAGCATGAGGACTCTCTCTGGCTCCAAATGAAACCGTCTTCGCTGCGTGGCCTGGTGCTGGAATGAGATCAAAATGTCCGGCTGAAACAGTGCTTCAACTCTGACGTAGCCTGCCTCTCCGTCCGTGCTTAAAAAGGGTGAAGTCCCTGGACTGTTGAAAGAAAAACCTCTGGCTCCTTTTTGCCCAATCATGAATACCTCCATATAAATCAAGAAGACTATGGATGCGGTACTGCTACTTTTGACGTTTCAAACCGTGGTTTTGTTCCAAAAGTTCGAAGTTCAAAAGGTCTACGAATGCCCATGGCCTGTAAATCCGGAAAACGAAGGTCCGGAATCAAGGCGTGAGGCATTCGGTCGGCCGACGGGAAACCGCCGAGATGTGAGGGAAATCAGATAATTAGGACGGACTCGAGTATCTGAAAGGAAACTTTCGGAGCCTGAACTTGAGCTGGATAAGACGTCTTTAGCGACTGGATGCGGCGGGAAAAAAACGGTGGATGCGCTTTTAGATCCGGTTGCGCGGAGCTGGGCACATTGCCGATTTCGTAGTCCAATCCAAAAGTAAGCGTGTATGCATCCAACTGAACGGGACCATTTCTCAGAAGCTGGCGCAGTTCAAAGGCGTGGTTGAATCCCATCGCGGACGAGTCATGCGCGAGACTCACGGCGGCAGACCCGAAAGCAAAGCACAGGACCATCCCCAAGGCAGCAAGAGTCTTATGGATGCGGGTAATACTCATTTCGCCATTAATTACGCTAACATCCCGCGGGGCAAAGTCAATAGAACGCCTTCAGACAACCGCGGGTCGTAACTGACATCGCCTCGTTTCTCGCACCCCACCTACTCCTCCACACCATGTCGGTGGTCTTGTTCTGGGGGATCAAGCAGAAGGGACAAGAGCTTGGAACGCCATGTCAATTATTATCAGACCTTATTTAACAGATTGACATAACACATGATCATCACATACTCTTTCCTCTCAGAGGAGGCCGATTCACATAGCAAACACAGCTGAAACGACAGAGCTTACCGAGGTCAGCGATGCGCCAATGTAACGAGGCCGGGAGTTACAGCG
>VBKE01000052.1:0-3270 GCA_005879605.1 Deltaproteobacteria bacterium | reverse complement strand
GTGAGATATCCGAAATTCTTTTTACCACAGAGACGCAGAGTTCGCATGGTTCGACAAGCTCACCACGAGCGGAATTCTTCATAGCCGCGCATCCTGAGCCTAGTCGAAGGACGCGCCCTCAGCGCCTCCGCGGTTAGCCACACTGAAGCCTGAAGATCCATATTTTTAGGTAAAGGAGGTAGACGCAAGTTATGGCACAGCAAAAAAAAGAAGAGCTTGAGCTCACCGAAGCTCAGATTGCAGTTCACTGGAAGGAAGAAGAGTACTACCATCCGTCAGCGAAGTTTATTGGTCAGGCCAATGCCTCTGATCCGGATATTTTCGAGCGCTTTAGTGAGAAGAATTTTCCTGAATGCTTCAAGGAGTATGCTGATCTGCTCTCCTGGGATCAGTATTGGCATACGACGCTTGATACCAGCAACCCCCCTTTCTGGAAGTGGTTTGTCGGCGGAAAGTTAAACGCCTGTTACAACTGTGTGGACAGGCACTTGGAGAAGAATAAAAACAAAGCCGCCTTTATCTGGGTGCCGGAGCTAGAGAATGAGACTACCGAGACGATAACTTACCAGGAGCTTTATGTAAGAGTGAATGAGTTCGCTGCCCTTCTCAGAGACTTTTGCGGAGTCAAGGCCGGCGATAGGGTAACGTTCCATTTGCCGATGGTGCCGGCACTGCCGGTTTCGATGCTGGCGTGTGCCAGGCTTGGCGTCATCCACTCTCAGGTATTTGGCGGATTCAGTGGCGCAGCCTGCGGCGGCAGAATAGCGGACTCCGGCAGTCATATTCTCGTCACTATGGATGCCTACTACCGAAACGGTGAGCTGCTCGATCAAAAAATCAAAGCCGACGAAGCAGTTGAAGTGGCGGCGAAGGACGGCGTTCGTGTGGATAAGGTCCTGGTTTGGCGGCGTTATGCCGGAAAGTACTCCTCCCCGACTCCCATGGTAGAGGGTCGGGATTACTTCGTTGATGATTTGTTCAAGAAGTATCGTGGCGAGAGAGTGGATCCCGTATCGATGCCGGCTGAAGCTCCTCTCTTCATGATGTATACCAGCGGTACAACGGCAAAGCCGAAGGGGTGTCAGCATAGCACCGGGGGATATTTGGCCTATGTTGCAGGCACGTCGAAGTATTATCAGGACATTCACCCGGAGGACGTTTATTGGTGCTTCGCCGATATAGGGTGGATCACAGGCCACTCCTACATTGTTTATGGTCCGTTAGCTCTTTGCGCTACCAGCGTCACATATGAAGGCGTGCCCACCTACCCGGATGCCGGGCGGGCCTGGAGGATAGCGGAGCGGCTGGGCGTGAACATATTCCACACCGCGCCCACGACGATACGCATGCTCAGGAAAGCGGGCCCTGAGGAGCCCAAGAAGTACAATTATCATTTCAAACACATGACCACCGTGGGAGAGCCGATAGAGCCGGAGGTATGGAGATGGTACCACCAGGTTGTGGGTAAGGGAGAAGCGGTCATCGTGGACACCTGGTGGCAAACGGAAAATGGAGGCTTTCTTGGGAGCACGTTGCCAGCGCTGCAACCGATGAAGCCTGGAAGTTGTGGCCCCGGTGTGCTCGGTATCTATCCAGTAATCTATGATGAGGAACGGAATCAGCTTAACGCTGGGAGTGGTAAGGCGGGCAACATCTGTATTAGAAATCCGTGGCCTGGGATATTCCAGACCATATGGGGGGACCCGGAGCGCTTCGTAAAAACCTACTACGAAAAATACTGCAAAAATAAAAATAGCAAGGATTGGCGCGACTGGCCTTACTTCGCCGGAGATGGAGCCACGCAAGCCGCCGATGGTTACTTCCGGATTTTAGGGAGAGTGGACGACGTAATAAATGTTGCGGGTCACCGATTGGGCACTAAAGAGCTAGAGGCGGCCGCTCTTACCGTAGAGGAAGTAGCCGAAGCAGCGGTGGTGCCGACGATAGATGAGTTAAGGGGTCGGATCCCTGAGATGTATGTTGCGCTTAAACCGGGTTACAACCCCGGCAAGGGAGTAGAAGAAAAGGTTAAAGACGCCATTGACAAACTCATCGGTAAAGTCGCCCGTCCGCGAAACGTTTGGCTTGTCCCTGACATGCCCAAGACCCGCTCGGGAAAGATCATGCGTCGGGTCATTGCCGCTGTCTCTAACTTCATGGATGTGGGCGACGTCACGACCCTGGCCAATCCAGAGGTGGTAGAGACCATACGGAGAATGGTGCAAGCGGAAAAGGCTCGACGCGGAGAGATTCCAAAGGACCTTTCCAAAGAGATGATAGAAGAAATCAAGCGGTTTGGAGCAGTAGAGTAGCAGTAGTGAGCAAGGCGCCGAGCGAGTACGTGCGCAGCGAGCAGGTCTACTATTCTGGGACTTCTCTGCGAACCTGTGTCTCTGCGGTGAAGAGGGATTCGGATATCTAACCGCTGAGGCGCGGAGGGCGCAGAGAAGAGCGAGCAGAACAAACGCTCTGCGAACTCTGTACTACTATAGTTGAAAGTTTTCGTAGCTGGCGCAAATTTTTAACCCTAATTTTTTTGATCGCGCCAAGACGCCAAGACCGCAAACTTCGGAATCATCTTTTTCTTGGCGCCCTTTGCACCTTTGCGGGAGTCACTTCGATTTGGTTGCGGCTCCGCCGTGCTAGGTCTCTGTGGTGAATACGCCTTCACAGGAAACCTCGAGTTGAGTCCCAATCTTAAATCTAAAACCTGTCCCTTTGATAAACTCAGGGCAGGCTCTGGGCGAGGCCGAAGGATCCAAAATCTAAAATGGAGTGGGATTGTTGCCATCGGTGTCGTATTCGCGATGTGTGGGGTTGTGGCCCAGGCGCAGCAGGCGGGGAAAGTTCCGCGGATAGGTATTCTGGAACTTGGCTCTCCTTCCGCTTCGGCAAGTCAAATTAAGGCATTTCAGCAAGGTCTCCATGATCTTGGCTACATCGAAGGAAAGAACATCATCCTTGAGTACAGATATGCGCACGGGAAGCTAGATCTCCTACCCGGGCTTGCGGCCGAGCTGGTCCGTCTCCAGGTTGATGCCATTGTCACCAGGTCTACCGCCCCTATTCGGGCTGCCAAGAACGCGAGCAAAACGATCCCTATTGTCTTTGCCACCGCTGGCGCTCCAATCGAGGATGGGCTTGTTGCCAGCCTGGCAAGGCCAGGTGGAAACGTCACTGGACTGGCGCTGCTTTCCGCAGAGATGGACGGGAAAAAGCTCGAGCTGCTCACGGAGGCATTTCCCAAGGTTACGCGCGTGGCCTTCCTAT
>VBKE01000051.1 GCA_005879605.1 Deltaproteobacteria bacterium | reverse complement strand
CAAATTCCTTTCGGACAGCATCTTTTGTTTCAAAGCGTTGCACAACCGGAGTTTACGTTTTTTGTGGAGATCTGTGAGGATCTCTGGGTGCCCATTTCCCCGTCTTCTAGCGCTGCTCTGGCCGGGGCAACCGTGATCTTGAATCTCTCCGCATCGAACATCACGATTGCAAAAGACGAGTACCGTCATAGTTTGGTCGCGAACCAGTCGGCGCGTTGCCTTGCCGCCTATCTCTACACCGCCGCCGGGACCGGCGAATCGACTACGGACCTCGCCTGGGACGGGCATGCGATGGTGTACGAGAACGGGGAACTGGTCGCCGAATCGGAACGGTTCCACTACGAGTCCCAGCTCATCGTGGCGGATCTGGATCTGGAGCGGCTCACGCAGGAGCGCATGCGCCAGAACAGCTTCGGCCAGAGCATGCAGCACCATCGTGAAGAACTGCGGCGGTTCCGTAAGGTTTCGTTTGATCTCGAGCCGCCCAGAGCCGGGCGCTTACTATGCAAGCGAGAGATCGATCGTTTTCCCTACGTGCCGGCGGACCCGGCGGTGCGCGATCGCCGCTGCTACGAGGCGTACAACATTCAAGTGCAGGGATTGGTAAAGCGGCTGAAGAGCTCCGGAGTATCGAAAGTCGTGATTGGCATCTCCGGCGGCCTTGATTCGACCCATGCGCTCATCGTGGCCGCCCGCGCCATGGATATGCTGAAACTCCCGCGCTCCAACATTTTAGCCTACACGATGCCCGGCTTCGGCACGACTCAACACACTCTAGTTAATGCCACTGCCCTTATGGCCGCCGTAGGTTGCGAATCCCATGAGCTAGACATTCGCCCGAGCTGCGAGCAGATGCTGCGCGATATCGATCATCCCTACGCGAAAGGAGAGCCGGTCTACGACGTAACCTTCGAGAATGTTCAGGCGGGAGAGCGCACCAGCCATCTTTTCCGGCTCGCCAACCTTCACCAGGCGCTGGTGCTGGGAACGAGCGATCTCAGCGAGCTCGCGCTGGGCTGGTGCACCTACGGGGTGGGCGACCACATGTCCCACTACGGTATCAACGCCAGCGTTCCCAAGACGCTGATGCAATTTCTCATCCGCTGGGTAGCTGAGACGAACCAGCTCGGCAAAAAGGCAAGCCAACTCCTACGCTCCATTCTCGAGACCGAGATCAGCCCGGAACTAATCCCCGCTGATCCCGACGGCGAACAATGTGCTCAGAGAACGGAGGATGTAATTGGCCCTTACGAGCTGCAAGACTTCACGCTCTACTACACCATCCGGTTTGGCTATTTACCTTCCAAGATAGCTTTTCTCGCCTATTGTTCCTGGCGGGACCGGGCCTCGGGACATTGGCCCGATATTTCGGAAGCACTCCGCCACCAGTACAATATCGGCGAGATTAAACGCTGGCTGTCGGTTTTCGCCTGGCGTTTCTTCCAGCTAAGCCAATTCAAGCGGAGCTGCATACCTAATGCTCCTAAAGTCGGATCCGGTGGTTCTCTATCTCCGCGCGGCGATTATCGGGCGCCGAGCGACAGCGAAGCCACGGTTTGGCTCGAAGAGATCAAGAAAATTCCAGATCAAGATCCGACATGAATTTTGGCGGATGACCGAGGATCTGAAGGTATCGCTCATGCGTGCGGGGAATGCCATAAACGCCCAGGCGCGCGACAGGGTCTGATCGAAAAGAATCAATCCGTCTATTGTTTGCGTGACTCGACGTCACGACAGAATTCTTGAAGAGTGCGTACCTTGCCCTCCGTGGGCAACCCTTCAACGCGCGATCTAATCACTTCCGAGATTTTCTCTGCGGAAAGAGCCCGGCGGGGTCGCAGATTCCGCGCCGAGCTCGGCGAGACGCTCGTGTTGATGGGTGCCGGTTCCGTGGGGGACTAGCTGCGATGAAGGTTGAGGGGATTTACTTTCCGCCGGCGGCTTGGGCCTTTGAATCGCTCTCGCCGTTCTCGGAAAGATTCATCGACTTGCTGGACACCAATTCCAGCACGTCGGTTCGGCTGAATCTCCAACTGCGGCCGATGCGGTTTCCGGGAATGACCCCCTTCTCCGCCAGCTTGTAAACGGTCTTAAGATGTATCTTGAGAAGGGCCGCCACTTCAGAAGGCGTCATTATCTCTTCCATCCGTTTTTCTCCTTTCAAATAGTCGTAACTGCTTAAAGACTTCTTTCCTGGGCCTTACATGACATGAGCACGTCTTGTGCCAAGTGGCGCCAATAGGGGCTCTCGGATACATAAGAGTCTATATTTCCAAAGAATTTCCTCGCGGGACGGAGAAGTGTGGGCAAGCACAATCAATCGCCCGTTGCGGACAAAATTGGCCATCCATTACAGTTTTCGGCCAATGGGCATAGGAGCACAGCGGAGAGAGCGGTGCGAAGTTAAGGTATTCGGGATCGGGAAACACGAAATCAATCTCCGCGCGGTCGCGCTTGACCATGCCGCGCTTGAACAGCGGCGAGCTGCTTCTCCCATTTCCCGGAGAACTCTTTGCGGGTCTCGTTACTGATCTGACTGACGGCCGGAAAACGGTCGCGCCACTCATAGGGTCGCACGGCTTCGATGATCATGCGCGAGTTGTGACCTTTTTGACCCTGCTGAATGATCGGATCGAGGGGGCCGCTCCAGGTACGACGCAGAATATCAACCGAGGTCGCCGGATCGGAGCGAGTGGATATGGCCCAGATAACTTCGTTCAGATCCGTAATGTCGATATCTTCGTCCACAACGATCACATATCGTCCCAGATATGCGCCGGCATGACACTGGCAAGCGACCAGAGCCGCCTGCTTCGCATGGCCGGGGTATCGCTGCTTGATCGCCACGACAATCATGAATCGCTGGGCGGGCGGCGGCAGATAAACGCCGCGAATATCCGGCACGCCGGCTTGTTCCATGCCGTTCCAGACCGTGGCCGCGCGCAGACACGACCGATACATGCCATGAATCGTTGGTTTGAACGGCGCGGCGCCGCAAATGATCGGGTCGTTGCGGTAATAAAGAGCCTTGACCCGAACAAACGGCTCCGCCCGCTGAGCGCTGGCATAGTAGCCTGGCCACTCTCCGAATGGACCTTCGGGGAGCGCTTCTCCCGGGATGATTTCGCCTTCGATGGCTATTTCAGCCGTGGCGGGAAAATGGAGCCGGGTTAACGGCCCCTCCATGACTTCAACAGGCTGACCGAGAATTCCTCCGGTCCAGTCATATTCATTGACGCCGAAGGGAACCGCCTGGGACGCGGCGATGAACAGCAGCGGATGTTGACCAAAAACCATCGCGACCGGAAAAGGTTTTCCCGCTCGCATCGCCTTTTCGTAATGGATCTTGCCGTGCTTCCCCGGCGAGATATAAAGACCCACTTTGTCCTTGTCTTGGAGCATCACGCGGTAGCAGCCGACGTTTTCCACGCCCGTCTCCGGGTCGCGAGTAATAACCAGATGGGCCGTTCCCAGGTACCGGCCGCCGTCTCCCGCGTGCCAGCGAGGCACGGGGAATTTCAGTAGATCAATCGCATCGCCCCGCTCGACGTTTTCCATTACTGGACCGGTTGAAACGATCGCCGGCTTGATCGGCTGAAGATCTCTCAATTTTGCCCGCAAAGTATCGATCAGCGGGATCGTCTTTAAATCCGTCGGCAGGTTCAAAGCCAATGCCGTACGTTCCAAGGTCTCGAGCATGTTGGCCAAAACGCGGCGATCAGGGTCATAGCCGGGCACAGCATCAAACATAACTGCCGGCGGAGACGACAGCCGCTCGAGGATAATCTCCGTCAACGCCCCGATCTCGAGGTCCCAGTGAGCGCCGGAGATCCGTTCCAATTGTCCTAAGGCTTCCACGCCATCGAGCCAATCGCGGAGGTCGCAGGCATTTGCAGTCTCATTTGTCTTCGCTTCCGGTTTCGCCATAAGAGACTCCTTTCACAACGTTGCGCCGCCTCATTCGGTGAGCTGCAGCGTACTCGAATGAAACAATTCTTCCGCGGCCATGTCTCGCGCACTGATGCCTTGCGCATAACAATAGGCAAGAAACTTCTCGAGCACATGCCGATTCGCTTCCAGGCCGTAAGCCCAAGGATCGGTCTCAAAAATCTTCCGCTCTTCATCGAGGTGATGGTTCGGCCAGGCTTCGACGAGGCTCGGAATCGCCCGGCGCCAGCGTTGCGCCCAGCGCTTTGACTCGGAGAAAAGCCGAAAGAGTTTTCCCGGCAACTCGGGATGCTTGTCCGCCAAATTCCTCTGCAGCGCCAAGACGTGCATGATCGGTAGGGTCTGCGTCTTGCGAAAATAGTTGGCTTCGACTTCACGGGAGTTTTCGAACAATCTTTCGACCTCAGGGTTCGCCAGCATCATGGCAAGCGCGGACTCGGTCACACCGAGAACATCGACTTCGCCATCAAACAAGGCACGGCAGGCTCGCTCAGCCGTATTTTGTCCGTCGCTGCGCATCCAGTGAATCACCGAACCGTCGCGCGGCTCAACCGTCGCCCCGGGGTCGGCGTCGTCCCAGTGATGCATAGAGGCGACGTACCACTGGCTATCCTTTGCCGAAACGCCGTACTCATCGACCAGCATGCCGCGCATCCAGATCGCCGCCGTCTGCACCCAGCGGAGGAAGCCAATTCGCCTGCCGCTCAAGTCCGCGGCGCTTCTGATACCGCAAGCTTTTCGGCAAAAGATAAAACTATGCCGGAACATCCGCGACGGAAAAATCGGAATGGCAACAAAGGCCGCCTTTTCTCGTGAGAGGTAATAGATCAGCTCGCCCAGAGACATCTCGGAGACATCGTATTGCCTCTTGAACATGCCGGCGAACATGCCGGGGACGTCTTCCGTCTCGGTGATTTCGAAATCAAATCCCGGCAACTGCATCTGGCCCCGCAGGATCGCCAGGGTGCCGTCATAGGCGCGGCTCGCAAGTCTAATCTTCATTGGAGAAGCCATGACCATTAGAAAATGGAGTACTCGAGTGGTGGAGTACGGGAGTAATGACTTGTGAACTCATCCTGTTGGCCAATGCTCCATCGATCCGCTACTCCGGTTTGGTCTGTCGCGGCAATCCCGGTTAGTTGCCCGCTTCTTCCCGGTAGAGCTGGAGGGCTTCCATCACCGGCCGGTCGTTGATGGAGAATAGAAGCGCCTCTTCGTCGGAGAGATTTTCGTGCGAGTGCGGCTGCCACAGGGGCACCACGAAGGAGTCCCCTTTTTTCCATTCGAGATGGCCCTCGCCCACGGCAGTTCGACCCCGTCCCTTGAAAACATGGTAGAGTGCGGTGCTGGTGTGTCGATGTATTCTAGTTTTTTCCCTGGCTTTGAAAAGTTGGATCTCGCAGGACATCGTCGGATAGGTGAATCCGCCCGTGGCGGGATTGATGTAGCGGAGCAAGGTGCCATCGTATGGATCGCGCTCGCTGTCGCTCATCGTCTTTAAAGCTTTGTACGTATCCTGCCAAGCGTAACGGAAGGGAACACCGCGCAGGTGGGTTTCATCCTTCTTGGGTGCGCGAGCGAAGCCTAAACGACTCAGAGACTCGCCGGTCTCACGCGTAACCGGTTGTTCCGGCTTTTCGTATTCTTCGAAGAACAGAACGTTCAAAGACCGGATCAGCGGGCCGTCCAGCCCATCCAGCCAGATGATCGGGTCTTCAGACTCGTTGTGATGGTCATGCCAAGTCCAATTCGGTGTCAGAATTAAATCTCCCTCCGCCATAGGAAATTTTTCGCCGTCAACCGCGGTGTAGGCGCCTTTGCCTTGTACAACAAATCGGATCGCCGCCATGTTGTGCCGGTGCGCCCGGGCAACTTCGCCGGGGTTCACGATCGAAAAGCTGAATTGCAACGTATGAGACGGGGACTTAATCGGCAGATGCGGACTCACCAGCTGGATGGCGCGCCGCTCCGCCTGCTCGATGCCGATGGTCTCGCTCGCCTTCATCAAGCCGTCCAGCAATTCCTCCCATTTCCAGAGGTAAGGCGCTTCGGAGGCATGCAAGGGCACGCGCGTCTTCCAAAAACCGGCGAGTTGATTCTTCTCTAGTTCGCTGTCCAGTTCGGTGAGCTTCATAGGATTCCTCCCGGATTATCTTTACGAGGCCTTTGACATGGCATGAGCCATGCCCCCGAAATAGGCCCGATGAAGGTCCATCGATTCTTTGGCGGTATCGAGAACGTCTTGCTCTCTACCAGGGACGACGTATTTTTCGAGAATATCGATGAACATATCCGAGTGTCTTACGTCGGCCTTGCTGTGCACGGTAAAGTTCGGCATCTGCGCATCGCTGAAGTTCAAATCCCGCTTCCATATTTTGTACAAGCGGGTGCAGTTGCCGCCGCCGATATCTCCCAACAGTCTGTCGTCATTGGTCCACTCGGCGATACTCGAAGCCGCAATCGCCTCCTGCCACGGGCGTTGACGGGCGATCCAGAACCAGCCGTAAACCGCGGCCTTGGTCGTCGGCAGCGGCTCGGCTTTGAG
>VBKE01000033.1 GCA_005879605.1 Deltaproteobacteria bacterium | reverse complement strand
GCCCACGTTATCGCGCTCAACAGTTTCGGCGTCGCGACCGAGGATTTCGATCATGTGAGCGTTATCACTACTTGGAAAAACGTTTACAGGCGATTTCTTTCCGAGGTGCTCAAGATTGAATTGACAGAAAACAACCGCCCGACCGGGTTTCTCTTATCTCGCTCTCATGACCCGCCGCTCCTCGCTCCCTCCGAGTCTATTGTAGCGAATCGTACCCAACCGAGTTTCACGTCAATCATTAGAGGAGGCTCCGATGGTTAAAGAATCGAAACAACGAATCGAATGCTTTAATTGCAAACGGCTCTTTCCCCTTGAAACGATGATCTCAGGGGAGCTCATTCGTCCTCCGGTCGCAGAGCTCATCCTGAAACGGCTGCCTGATTGGACTCCGGGAAAAATGCTCTGCCCCGATTGTTTGCATCTGTTCAGGTCAGAGTACGTCGAAGATGCCCTGGAGGATGAGAAAGGCGAACTCTCACGCCTGGATCGAGAGGTGCTCCAGAGTCTTAAAGAGCAAGAAACCGTCACGGAAAATCTCAATCTTGCCTTCGAAAAGGATTTGACCACAGGCCAGTACATTGCGGACCGGGTGGCGGCATTCGGCGGCAGTTGGATTTTCATTATCTTTTTCTTCGTTGTTCTTGTTTTATGGATGGCCGTCAATTCCACATTCTTTTTGGCCAGCCCGTTCGATCCCTATCCTTTTATTCTGCTGAACCTCGTGCTCTCCTGTCTGGCCGCCCTTCAGGCGCCCATCATCATGATGAGCCAAAACCGCTTGGAGGCGAGGGACCGACTGCGGTCAGAACACGACTATCAGGTAAACCTGAAAGCAGAACTGGAAATCCGCCAACTGCACGAAAAACTCGACGTGCTTCTCAAACACCAATGGCACAAGCTGCTGGAAGTCCAGCAGATTCAACTGGACCTAATGAGGGAAATCGCTGCCAGAAGCTAGTCGAGCTCCAGTAGGCGCGGAATTACCGGAAGTCCGTAACCATATGGCATCCGCCGCATGATATTTCACGACAGGATCTCAGATGGCCGGCCCACCTCCGTGAGGGTGTCAAACCTTCGCCCATCCAACCTTAGCAGCTTGCATGTCCATCGAAATATCTATATATTGTGATGGATCTAATATGGAGTTTGTCCGCACTTTGAAAGCCTTGGCGGACCCGTTGCGGTTGCGGGTCCTGGCCGCCGTTTCCGAGGAAGAACTGACGGTCGGAGAAGTCCAAGAAGTGGTGGCCTCGGTTCAGTCTTCGGTGTCGCGCAACCTCGCGATTCTCCGCGATGCCGGCTTCGTGCGGGACCGAAAGGAAGGCACGAATGTTTACTTTTCCGTTCGTGAGGATATGCCCGAGCCGGCGCGCGAGCTGTTCAGGTCGCTGCAGGCCCGGTTAGGAGAATTGCCGGAAGCCAAGCGCGACCAGGCGCGTCTCGAAGACTGCCGGCGCCGCCGGCTGCACCGGTCACAGAGCTATTTCGAGTCCGTAGCCGGTGATTGGGAGCGAATTCGCAAGAGTTATTTTGATGATCGGGTCGCTTCTCTAGCGATCGAGAAGCTCCTGCCCAAGGATCTGATTCTTGCCGACATCGGCTGTGGAACCGGGAGTTTGACGTTCGAGCTCGCGCGCTTCGCCCGAAAAGTCATCGGCGTGGACCTCTCCCAGGAAATGTTACGGCGGGCGAGAGAAGTCGCTAAAGAGAGAGAGCTTCGGAACGTCGAGTTCCGCCGGGGTGACGCCCTCAAGCTACCCGTGGAATCTCATAGCGTCGACGCGGCATTTTGTGTCATGGTGCTGCATTTTCTGCCCGATCCAAAGCTCGCTATGGCAGAGCTTTGCCGGATCACGCGCGGCGGCGGCTCCGTCATCCTCGTCGACCTGGTGGAACACAACCAGGACTGGATGCGCGACCAAATGGCGCACCGCTGGTTGGGTTTTAAGCGAGCATCGATTGAATCGTGGTTCGGAGAAACCGGAGCCTCTGAAGTGCATTATGAACTCACCGGCGCTTACGCCGGCGAGAAAATGGTTCGGAACGGAAATCGCCCGGTAGAAATCTTCGTCGCGCGGGCCGTCATACCCACGAGACGAAACGCGCGGCGGATTACGAAAGCGATAAAATGAGCCACGTCGAAAACCAGTTGCGACGACTTTTGGCGGAACGAATTCTTTTATTCGACGGCGCCATGGGAACGATGATCCAGCGCCTCGAGCTGGAAGAAAACGACTTCCGTGGTGAGCGCTTCGCTAACCATCGTCGCCTGTTAAAAGGTTGCAACGATTTGCTCTGCATCACGCAGCCCGATGCTATCGCTCAGATTCACGCGGCCTACATCGAGGCCGGGGCTGACATCGTAGAGACCAACACTTTCAATTCCAACGCTGTATCTCTCGCCGATTATGGGCTGGAGGCGGAGGCATATGCGATAAATGTCGCGGCCGCGAAGTTGGCGCGCCGAGCCGTCGAGGACGTCAATCGTCACGCATCGGACAAACCCCGATTCATAGCGGGCGCCATCGGTCCGACGAATAGAACAGCGTCGCTCTCGCCCGACGTGAATAGCCCGGCGTACAGGGCCGTCACTTTCACGGAACTCGTTCAGGCTTATTACGATCAGGTTCGGGGGCTCATGGACGGTGGTGTCGACCTCCTACTGCCTGAGACGACTTTCGATACCTTGAACTTGAAAACCTGCCTGTTCGCCATCGAGAAGCTTTTCGAGGAGAGGAGCGTACGACTCCCCGTCTTCGTGTCCGTAACCATCACGGATCGCAGCGGACGGACGCTTTCCGGGCAAACACTCGATGCCTTTCTGGCTTCGATCTCTCACGCGCCGCTGCTGGGAGTAGGCATCAACTGCGCCTTCGGGCCTCATCAGATGGCGCCGTTCGTAGGCGAACTCGCGCGGCTTTGTCCTCATTTCGTCTTCTCCTATCCCAATGCCGGCTTGCCCAACGAATTCGGCGGCTACGATATGGGACCTCAGGAGCTGGCGACGGCTTTGGGGGCGTGGGCTCGAGATGGCTGGCTCAATTTAGTCGGCGGCTGTTGCGGTACGACCCCGGAGCATATTGCTGCCATTGCCGATGCCGTTCTTGGGAGCCGTCCCCGCGTGCCGCCGAAGCCGGACGGTTTCACGCACCTCAGCGGTCTCGAGAGTCTCACGATTCGACCGGAATCCAATTTCATCATGGTCGGCGAGCGCACCAACGTCGCCGGCTCGCGCAAATTCGCCCGCCTGATTCGGGAGGAGAAATACGAAGATGCCTTGTCGGTTGCCCGCGAACAGGTTGAAGGCGGCGCAAATATTGTCGACGTCAATATGGACGAGGGCATGCTCGATTCCGCGAAGGCAATGACTCAATTTTTGAACTATGTCGCTTCCGAACCCGACATCGCCAAGCTCCCCATCATGATCGACAGCTCCAACTTCGATGTCATCGAACCGGGGCTTCAATGCGTGCAGGGGAAGGGAGTCGTGAACTCGATTTCGCTTAAGGAAGGTGAGGAAGAATTCAAGCGGCGCGCGCGTTTGATCAAACGCTACGGCGCGGCGGTGATCGTGATGGCATTCGATGAAGTGCAGCAGGCCACGACCATAGAGCACAAGGTCAATATCGCCAAGCGGGCGCACCGGATCCTTACCGAAGAGATCGGTTTCGATGAGGCGGATATCATTTTCGATCCGAACATACTAACGGTTGCGACCGGGATCGAAGAGCACAACGACTACGCCATCAACTTCATCGAAGCGACGAGACAAATCAAGGAACTTTTCCCGCGCTGTCACGTTTCGGGAGGTGTTAGCAACATCTCGTTTTCGTTCCGCGGCAACGACCCGATGCGCGAGGCGATGCACGCGGCTTTTCTCTACCACGCGATTCAGGCAGGAATGGATATGGGCATCGTCAACGCCAGCCAGCTTGCCGTGTACGAAGAGATTCCGGCCGATCTGCTGGAACGGGTGGAGGATGTGCTCTTCAATCGCAGACCGGACGCTACGGAGCGCCTCGTTGAGTTTGCCGAACAGGTCAAAGGCGCGAAGAAAGATGCGGCGGAGGAAGAGAACTGGCGCAAGGAGAGCGTGGAACAGCGTCTCTCCCATGCGCTGATTAAGGGAATCGTCGATTACATCGAGGCGGATCTGGAAGAAGCGCTGAAAAAATATGATCGCGCGCTCAAAATCATCGAAGGCCCGCTCATGGACGGGATGAACGTTGTCGGCGATCTTTTTGGCGAAGGAAAGATGTTTCTGCCCCAAGTGGTGAAAAGCGCCCGGGTGATGAAAAAAGCGGTGGCCTACCTGACGCCGCTGATGGAAGCGGAGAAGCAGGCCGCGCAGCGGGTGGAACGTCGAACTAAACTGGTTTTCGCGACGGTCAAGGGCGATGTCCACGACATCGGCAAGAACATCGTCGGCGTGGTCTTGGGTTGCAACAACTACGAGGTCATTGATCTGGGCGTGATGGTGCCGGCGGACAAGATCATCGAAACGGCGATCCAAGAAAGGGCTGACATCATCGGCCTCAGCGGCCTGATTACTCCGTCGCTGGATGAAATGGTCCACGTCGCGGCCGAGATGGACCGTCGCGGTTTGAAGATTCCACTTTTGATCGGCGGTGCGACCACGAGCAAACGCCATACGGCCGTGAAGATTGCGCCTGCTTACCGGAATGAAACCATCCATGTTATAGACGCTTCGCGGGCGGTGCCAGTCGTGGGCGCCTTGAGCCGGCCGCAGAGTCGCAAGGCGCTTGACGAACAAAATCGCGCCGAGCAACAAGAGATGCGGGTACAATTTGAGAGCCGCGTGGGGACGCAACTCCTCACCTATGAAGAAGCCATCAGAAGAAAGCTGCACACCGACTGGGACGAACGCCATATCTGCCTACCGGATTTCATCGGACGGCGGGTGCTGACGGATTTTCCGATCGCGGAACTGGTGCCGTACATCGATTGGTCGCCTTTTTTCCATACCTGGGAGATTCGCGGCCGCTACCCCGATCTGCTCAATGATCCGAGCCGAGGACCGGCGGCACGCGAATTGTTCGCCAACGCTCGAGATCTGCTCCGAGAAATTGTCGAAAAGAAACTTCTCAAAGCCCAGGCGGTTTATGGCTTCTATCCGGCCAGCAGCGACGGCGATGATATTGTCCTTTACACGGATGCGTCCGGCATTCAGGAACTGACCCGGTTTCACACATTGCGCCAACAGAAGGAGAGCCAAAGAGGCAAGCCGCAAATGGCGCTCGCTGATTTCATTGCTCCCCGATCCAGCGGGCTGGTGGATACCATCGGCGCTTTTGCTGTGACCGCGGGCCATGGCGCGCAAGAGTTGGCGGAGAAATTCGAGAAGGATAACGATCAGTACAATTCCATCATGACCAAGGCGCTGGCGGATCGACTGGCGGAAGCCTTCGCCGAGTATTTGCACAAGCGGGTCCGCGCTGAATGGGGATATGGCAAAGAGGAAACCCTGACCATCGATGATCTGATTGCCGAGAAGTACCGCGGTATTCGGCCCGCCCCGGGTTATCCCGCCTGCCCAGATCATACGGAGAAAGCGATCCTTTTCAATCTGCTCGGAGTGAAGGAGGCGACCGACGTCACGCTGACGGAGAATTACGCCATGTTTCCCGCCGCGTCGGTTTGCGGGCTCTATTTCGCTCACAAGGAAGCGCACTACTTTGCTGTGAGCGCTATCGGCAAAGATCAGGTGGAGTCTTACGCTGCAAGAAAGCGCATGACGGTTGCTGATGTGGAACGCTGGCTTGCGCCCGTTCTGGGGTACGATCCCGCTCGCAAGTGAGCTGCAGCGGTCAATTATAATTCAGGATAGGGAACACGGACGAGTTGATCGGCCGCCGAGCGCACATCCTCTTCCCAGAGTTGGAGTAGCATTTTCGCGATCGGGCCGGGTTTCCCGTCACCGATCGGTCGGCCGTCCCATTCGACCACAGGCGCGATCTTGATGGAACTGCCGATCAGCATCATTTCGGCGGCTTCCCTTCCTTCGCTCACGGACACATCAGCCAGCCGAATCTCTTTTAAATCTCCCTGTTGCACCAACCGCTCAGCAAACTGTAGCACTCTTTGAATCGTAATGCCGGAAAGTATCGCGTCGAAGACGGGATGGCGAAATACGCGATCCTTGGTAACGAAGGCGACATTCATATTCGAGCTTTCCGCTACCATACCGCGTTGATCGATAAAAATGCCGTTGTCCGCGCTTCGATCCTTCGCCTCAAGCACGACCAACACGTTCGGCAAGTAATTGGTCGATTTAATGCGAGCGAAAAGCGGCGGTTTGATGGGGATGTTACTGGTAATGACTTTCATGCCGTCGGTGTAGTAGCTGGCCGGATAAAGTTCCTGGTTGAACACGATCACATAAAAGCTGCTGCCAACGCATTCGGCCGGCCCGAGGCCAAAGCCCCCTGGCCCTGCGGATAGCCAGTAACGGACCGAACCTTCGCGTTGGCGGCTGGCGGCTGCCGTATCTAGAATGATCTGGCGCAACTCTTCTCTCGGAAACGGCAGCGGGACGCGCGCGAGTTCGGCGGAGCGTAGCAGCCGATCCAAATGCGGGTCCAACTGATACAACATGCCACCGGTCAGTGTTGCGGTGTCGAACACGCTGTGACCGCGATGCACCATGTGATCGTCCAGGGGCAGCACCATGAGGGCCGGATCCGTGACAATGCCGCCGAGCGCGCTCGAATACATCGCGTAAAAATTCGCCGCTTTGGCGTGAACGGCGTCCTGCAAACGGGCGATCGCTTCATCCCTGGTCAATATCGGTATTTTTGTCACGCTAGACAATTTTTATTCCTCACTGAAAGGATTGCAAAGAGAAGAAGCGCGCACTTGAAACGAGTCATGATAACCACTCGCATTACGAAAACGAATTCAACAAGCCATCGTTGGTGACCGCGCGGTGGATGGTTAAAAAGGAATGGCTTGTCCGAAAGAAAACTAACTATCCAGTTCGGGTTTTGGCAGAATGGCGTACGGAATACCCTCTTCGGTCAGCTCCGCTCTCTCCTCCGGTGTGGCAGTGCCGTGAATCGGGCGTTCTTCAGTCTTGCCGCAGTGGATCTGCCGCGCTTCCTCGGCGAAACGCGAACCTACATCTTCGAAGTTTTCCTTGATGTAGTGATGGACTCGAAGCAGCATCTCTTTGAACTCAGCCGGTGACGGTGGTCCTGGAGGAGCTTTCTCGGTCTTTTTTGGAACGGGTGCCGGCTGCTCCTTTTTGACATGAACGGCGCAGGCGTGGGGCAACTTCTCAATTCCAGTACTGCCGCAGGTCGGACATGAAATCAGCTTTTTATCGGCCTGCTTTTGGTATTCTTCGTAGTTTGGGAACCAGGCTTCGAAACGGTGTTGTTTCTTGCAGATGAGGTCGTAGACAACCATGGGTGAATGAATAAGGTCGATTCCGCGGGTTGTCAAGAGTCGCGTCGGTCCAGCGGTTGAGCCAGAGGGTAGCATCGGGCGACATCCTGCCCCTCTGCCGCAAAAAACTCTCGTCTTTCCGGTATGTTTGACGAACCGCTCATGGTAAAATTGGCTTTCTATGCCGGACAACCTTGCCATCAGAATCATTCGCGAGATTTCTGCTGTGTCGCAGCCCGATTGGGATAGCCTACTAGGGGATGGCTCGCCGTTCATGAAATGGGATTGGCTGGACAGCCTGGAAAAAAGCCGCTGTGTGAACGAGGAAACGGGCTGGTTGCCGCACCATCTCATTGTCGAACGGCATAACCGGCTTATCGCGGCTTGTCCCATGTATCTCAAGCTTCACAGCATGGGCGAATTCGTCTTCGATTATGAATGGGCGGATGCAGCGCATCGTCTGGGCCTTCAATATTATCCGAAGATGCTCGTGGGCGTACCTTTTACTCCCGTCACGGGACATCGTTTTCTTACCGCAAACGGCACTGACCGGCGGCAACTGATCCGACTTATGGGACAAGCGCTCGCAAAAGTTGCAGCCGACAACAAGATTTCGTCTGTGCATGTGAATTTTTGCGTGGAAGAGGAACGGGAGGCGCTGGAGGAAGTCGGCTTCATGCCGCGATTCGGTCTCCAGTTTCAATGGCAGAACGGCGGATTCAACTCATTCGACGACTACCTGGGGAGTTTTCGCAGCGATCGCAGAAACAAAATCAAGCGCGAGCGGCGCGAGGTTTTTCAAACGGGAATCGTCATTCGCGCCGTCGAAGGAGAGGAGCTGACGCAGAAGCAGTTACGGACGATGTATCGGCTCTACAAGACCCACGTGGATCGACTCTATTACGGGCGGCAGTACCTGACCCAGGATTTTTTCGACGAAGTGCACCGCCGCTTACCCCAGCATGTTTGCCTTATGCTGGCGGAACGCGATGGTAAGGTCATTGCGGGAACCTTCAATGTGCGTGACGATAAAGCGATGTATGGACGGTATTGGGGCGCTTTCGAGGATCTACCCTTTCTCCATTTTAACGTCTGTTACTACTCGGCCATCGAGCATTGCATTCGTTTGGGCTTGGGACGCTTTGAAGCCGGCGCCGGCGGGAGTTTCAAACAATTGCGCGGGCTCGACCCGCGCACGACAGTGAGCGCCCATTACGTCGTTGACGGTAAGTTTCGCCGGGCCGTGCAGCACTACCTGCAGCAGGAAAGAGAGCTGGTCCGGCAAAAACGGGAATTGTTGCTCGATCGGAGCCAGCTCAAACCGGAATACCAAGAACCCTAATTGCATGCTGCGCGCTCCATTTCCTTGACACCTCGGGGGCTTTCCTTTAACGTTTGGCGCGGAGTCAAACGCGTGAAGTTACCCGTGCGCACCATTGTCGAGCCGCTGCTTTTTTTCGCGGGACTCTTGATACTCTGGGAAATCCTGGTCGAGCTAATCAAAATTCCGGCCTTCATTCTCCCGCCGCCCGGAGATCTCTGGCTCTCGTTCATGAAAAAGTTACCGATCCTCGCAAATCATTCTCTAATCACATTTGCAGAAGCGGTCGGCGGATTCGCCCTTTCTTTAGTGCTCGGAGTTTTCTTTGCAATCGCGGTTGTCTACTCACCCCATCTGCAGAATACGATTTATCCGCTCATCGTGATTCTTTACGCCATGCCGAAGAGCGCTTTTGCGCCGCTGATGGTCATTTGGATCGGCTACGGACTGTTTTCCAAGATCGCGATCGCCTTTCTGGTTGCGTTCTTTCCCATCGTGGTCAACACCGTTGTCGGACTCAAAGAAGTAGAACCCGAGCTCTTGGAGTTGGCTCGTATCAATCGTGGATCACAGTTCGACGTCTTCAAGAAGATCCGTCTGCCCAACTCGCTTCCCTATATGTTCGCCGGAATTAAAGTCGCCATTGTCCTGTCGGTGACCGGCGCCATCGTCGCGGAGTTCGTCGCCGCCAATGAAGGGCTGGGCTATCTGATACTTCAAGCAAACTACAGCTTGGATACCGCGTTTGCGCTGGTGATCTTGTTGATCCTCGCGCTGTTATCCTTGGGGCTTTTCTGGCTCATCGATGTGGTTCAAAAGAGGCTGACGCCGTGGAGCGCCGAGGTGCGTCAAGTCGAGGGCTCTTTCTGAAACTGGAGGTCGAATCATGCAGTTGACGTCGGTAGGGCGGCTACGCGGAATCAAAATCGCATGCGTCAACGCCTTCATCCTAGGGTTCTTGTCGGCCGGCGTTGTTCAAGCCTTCGCGGCAGAATTGAAACCGGCCACGATTCGCATGGACTTTATTCTCGGCGGCAAGCATACACCTTGGTTTGTTGCTTTGGAGAAAGGTTTTTATGCCAAGCGTGGTCTCGCGGCCACCATTCAGGCAGGCAGCGGCTCGGCCGATACGGTCCGCAACATCGCCGCAGGCGGGGCTGATTTCGGCTTTGCCGATATCTCCACTGCGATAGTCGCTAGATCCCGCGGCACGGGAGTCGTAGCGGTCGGCCAACTCGGTTATGTCGGCGCAACGATTCTCTGGCGGGATGAAGGTGCGATCAAAGGCTTAAAGGATCTCGAAGGGAAATCCTTGGCCATCAGCCCGGGACAGGCGCAATGGTTTCTGATGCCGGCCTATTGCCGCATCAATAAGATTGATTTTAAGTCCATTCGCATCCAAGAAACCGCCGCGCCGATTCAACCGGCGGCGTTGGTCGCGAAGAAAGCCGATTTTATCATCATGTTCCGCGCCTCGAACGACGAGGTGGCGGAACAAGCGGCAACCAAGCAGGGAATCAAGCTGACGCGGGTCTACATGAAGGACACGGGCCTCGATATCTATGGCAGCGGACTGGTCGTCAAGGAGGACGACATAAAAAAGCGGCCGGAGTTCGTGAGGGCTTACGTGGAAGGGACCATGGAGGGGCTGCAGTACAGTCGGGACCACCAGGAAGAAGCGCTGCAGATCTTACTCAAACACAAGCCCGAGCTGGATCAAACGCTGACGACGCTTCAATTGAAAAATGCTCTCTATGAAGTCATGATTCCGCCGGAATCGGTGCAGTCGGGACTGGGATACATGAGACCTAACATCATGGAGAAGACGGTCAAAGTTACCAATGAGTTCTTTGACGTCGCGCGCAAAGTATCGCTGAACGAAGTATTCACCAATCAGTTCATCAAGAGGTGAGGGGATCAAACCCTCAGCATCCGCAACGTGCCGCCGCTCATCTCCGTGCAAGAAGTTTCCAGGGTGTTTCATGGCGGCGCGAAGTTCGTGAACGCGCTGGATCGCGTCTCCTTTGAGATCAGCGATGGCAGTTTCGTCTCCCTCGTAGGCCCCAGCGGCTGCGGCAAAAGTACGCTCCTCAAAATTATCGCAGGGCTACTCCCCGCCAGCTCGGGAAGCGTTTCCGTCAGCGCCAAACCTGTCGATGGGCCGCTCGAAAATGTCGGCATGGTGTTTCAATCGCCGGTGCTCCTGAAGTGGCGATCGGTCCTCGGCAACATCCTGTTGCCGGTGGAATTTGCCAAACTCGGGGTGGGAGATCACATGGAGCGGGCCTGGTCGTTGCTGCAACTGGTGGGCTTGAAAGGTTTCGAGGAGATGTATCCACATCAGCTTTCCGGCGGGATGCAGCAACGCGTTTCTCTCTGCCGCGCGCTGGTGACCGACCCTCAGCTCCTCTTGATGGATGAGCCGTTTGGCGCACTGGACGCGATGACGCGCGATGAGTTGGACCTGGAGCTGCTGAAGCTTTGGCAAGAGAAGAAAAAAACCGTGCTCTTTGTGACGCACAGTATCCAGGAGGCGGTGTTTCTTTCCGACCGCGTATTCGTGATGTCTCCGCGGCCGGGTCGCTTGTTGGAGAATCTGGCCATCGACTTGCCGAGGCCGAGAACGATGGAGATGATGAGCTCGGCACAATTTGGCGAGCACACGCTCAAGATTCGCGCCCTCCTGGCATCCGCCGCCAGTAAACCCGATGCGTCCGCAGGTTCCACTATGTGAATTCGGTTCCAACCTGCGCTATGATGTTTTGGCATCGATAACCGTTCCATAGGAAATTCCAGCACACACGATATTTATGGCTTCTAGTCAAGGCATGACTTACGCCAAAGCCGGCGTCAGCATAGAAGCAGGCGATCAACTGGTCAGACGCATCGTTCCTCTCGCGCGGAAGACTCAACGGCCCGGCGTGTTGGCGGGAGTAGGTGGTTTTAGCGCGCTGTTCGATCTCAAGCGCCGGGACTATCGTCGCCCGGTGCTGGTATCTTCAACCGATGGGGTTGGAACCAAGCTGAAGATCGCCTTCATGACGGGAATACACGGAACGGTGGGCATTGATTTGGTTGCCATGGGAGTTAACGACATTCTCACCCAAGGAGCCGAGCCGCTTTTTTTTCTGGATTATTTTGTCTGCGGAAAATTAAACGTCGAGGTGGCGGCAGCGGTGGTCCGTGGGATTGCGGAGGGTTGCCGCCGGGCAGGCTGTGCCTTGATCGGTGGCGAGACTGCGGAACACCCCGGGGATTTTCCCAACGGCGAGTACGACCTCGCGGGATTCGCCGTCGGGGTGGTGGACAAAAGCAAAATCCTGGATCCGAAGAAGATCGTTGCGGGCGACGTGCTGGTCGGAATTCCTTCCAGTGGTCTCCATAGCAATGGATACTCGTTGGCGCGCAAGGTCCTGTTCGACGTCGGGCGCATGAAAATTGGCCACCGGGTGCCTGAGCTGGGCCGCACGTTGGGAGAGGAGTTGTTAGAGCCCACACGGATTTACACCCGGATCATTCGGTCATTGTTCTCGCGTTATTCCATTAAGGGCGCGGCGCATATCACCGGCGGCGGCATTCCCGGAAACCTGCCCCGCATTTTGCCCGAAGGGCGACGCGCGTGGATCGACCGCCAGGCGTGGGAGGTGCCGCCGATCTTCGGCCTCATTCGGAGCATCGGGCGCGTTTCTTCTGACGAAATGGACCAGACATTTAACCATGGCCTCGGCATGATTTTAGTGGTAGATGAAAGAGATCTCGATGGCGTCACGCGATCACTTCGGAAAATGGGTGAACGATATTTTGTGATCGGGGAAATTAGAAAAGGCAGGCGAGGAGTCACTTTTAATTCGTAAAGGTAATCCTATGGCGCGAAAGGTTCCCATCGGCGTTCTTATCTCAGGCAGCGGCACCAATCTCCAGGCGATCATCGACGCGATCGAAGCCAATAAATTGGATGCGACCATTCAGCTTGTTCTCAGCAATCGCGCCGACGCCTATGGACTCATGCGCGCCAAGAATCACGGTATCCCCGCGGAAGTGCTCGATCACAAAAACTTCACCAGTCGGGAAGCCTTTGACGCGGCGGCGGTCGAAACCCTTAAGTCCCGCGGCGTGGAGCTGGTCATTCTCGCCGGCTTTATGCGTCTCCTGTCACCTGTCTTCGTGAAGGCATTTTCCAACCGCATGATGAATATTCACCCGTCACTGCTGCCATCCTTCCCCGGGCTCCATGTTCAAAGAAGAGCGGTGGAGCACGGCGTGCGATTTTCCGGCTGCACGGTGCATTTCGTCAACGAGGACTGCGACGAGGGTCCCATCATCATTCAGGCCGTCGTTCCTGTCTTCCCGGAGGACACGGAGGAAACGCTTGCGGCCCGGATTCTGACGCAGGAGCACCGCATCTACCCGCGGGCCATTCAACTTTACAGCGAGGGCCGGCTTCGCGTCGAAGGCCGCAAAGTCTTTGTCGATGGCCTTACCAAAGAAGAGACCCAGGCGCTTTTGCAACCGCCGCTCGAAGGATGAAAAAAACTAAGCCGGCGCTCATTCTGCTGATGAAGCTCCTGATCAGCGCGGGGCTGCTTGGCTATTTTCTCACTCGAATCCATATCGAGCGTTTTGTAAACACGTTTGCGTCGGCGGACGTTTCGTACGTAGTCTTGATCTTGGTCGTCTATCTCCTTTCCCAACTGGTAAGCGCCGTACGCTGGATGGTTCTGGCTCGTCCCCTGGGATTCAAGACGTCATTCAAGGTGCTGGTGCATTACTATCTCATCGGGATGTTCTTCAATCTCTTTGCCCCTAGTACTGTGGGAGGCGATATCAGTCGCGTTTACTATCTCTCCCGGGATGACGCGAATCACTCGCAAAAAACAATGGCGAGTTCCACGATGCCCGCGGCGGTCTCGGTATTCATAGATCGGGCCATCGGCATGGTCGTGTTGGTTTGGTTGGGCGCCGTCGGCCTGTTTTTTTTCCCGGGGTACGCTGTTCCCCCGGTGGTGCGCGCCTTGACCTATGCGCTCGCCCTCGGATTCATTATTGGAGGGCTACTGCTTCCTGTACTTCGGCACGTGCTTCCTCAAGACGGCCATCCGATGGTCGTCAAGTTAAGAGTTGCTTTGAGAAGCTATCGGGCTCATTGGAGGGCGATTCCTCAGGCCATCCTCCTTTCATTCGTGATTCATCTGATTCAAGCCTGGATCCATTTGATTCTAGGCCGGGCGATCCATATAGAGATTCCGTTTTCGTACTGCATTATCCTCTACCCATTGGTGGGGACGTTCTCTGCTCTGCCCATCAGTCTCAATGGTCTTGGACTACGTGAGGGCGGCTATCTTTTCTTGCTTCAGGTCATCGGGATCAATTCGGAAAAGGGCGTTGCCTTTGGCTTGTTGCTGTTTCTGACTGTCGCAGCGGATAGCCTGATCGGCGGGCTCCTGTTCTTGTTGAAGAACAGTCCTAAACCGTCGGCGGCGGTCGCCCAGAGCAAAATCTAGTTCAGTTCAAACGATTACCGTTATCGTTGGCGTGATGTCTTTACCGCCATACCGGCGACTATAGGCATAAATATGGGTCATAGCGGGTTTCTCGGCAGTTTTAACGCCTGGCGAAAATTTGTTATCCTTCTGCGTGGGGTCGGTGTAGGCCAAAAGGAGATCGATGCGGATGTTTCAGCTGAGAAATTCACTGGGGCCGGCGTTGGGCGCGGTCATCGGTCTATCGCCGCTTGCGACCCCACTGCATTCGATCCACGGGGCCCCGGCGGCAAGCGCCGCAAATACCACGGCGCTGGAGGGCCGACCTCCTTCATTCGCTACCATCGCCAAGAGAACCATGCCGGCGGTCGTCAATATTTCGACAACGTCGCAACGTTCCGGGCGCGGCGGCTCGAACGATCCCATTGAGGAGTTCTTTAATCGCTTCTTTGGCGAATCGACGCCCAAAGAGAACAGCCAGCGCAGCCTGGGTTCGGGTATTCTCATCAGCAAAGACGGCGAAATCCTCACGAACTATCACGTCATTCGAAACGCCGATACCATCAAAGCCAAACTGGCGGATCAGACGGAATATGAAGGGCGGCTGGTGGGTAAAGACGATAGAACGGATCTTGCTTTGATCAAGATCAGGAGATCCGGCGGCAACATGCCTTTTGCCCGACTGGGCAGCTCAAGTCAATTGGAAGTGGGCGATTGGGTGATGGCGATCGGTAACCCGTTCGGCCTGGAGCATACCGTGACGGCGGGAATTGTTAGTGCCAAAGGGCGCGTGATCGGAGCCGGCCCCTATGACAATTTTATCCAGACGGATGCTTCGATCAATCCGGGAAACAGCGGCGGACCCCTCATCAATGCCTTGGGTGAGGTTGTCGGAGTGAATAGCGCCATCTTCAGCCAGAGCGGTGGTAATATCGGGATCGGTTTTGCGATTCCCATCGATTTAGCAAAAAAAGTCGTCGAACAGCTGAGGAAAAACGGTCGAGTGATTCGCGGTTGGCTGGGCATCCGCGCCCAAGACGTATCGCCGCAGCTTGCTTCATCGCTCGGTCTCACGCGGAGCGGCGAGATGTCGCTGGTGACTGAGGTAGCCGAGAATAGCCCCGCGGCAGAAGCAGGGGTTAAAATCGGAGACATCATTGTGGAATACAACGGCAAAGCGGTGCCCAGGAGTCAGGACTTTCCATTGCTAGTCGCTGACACGCTGCCCGGTCAGAAGGCAACGTTAAAGATTATTCGCGACAAGAGAGAGCAGACGGTCCCGGTGAAAATCGGTGAACTCCCCGATGACAGCGACACTGGCCAGCCAACCGAGACGAGAGATCCGGAGGTCGGCCTACGGGTTCAAAGGATTACCCCGGAAGCCGCGCGCCGCCTAGGCTTAAGTTCCACCAAAGGGGTGTTGGTGGTGGAGGTGCAGCCGGGGAGCCCGGCCGACCAGGTCGGCTTGGAACCCGCCGACGTGATACGTGAAGTCAATCAGCGGCCGGTTAACAATGTTAGAGATTTCGAACTCGCCGTGCGTCAGGGTCGGCGGGGAGACCGCATCTTGCTCCTTGTCCAACGAGGTGATAACGCTGTATTCTTCGCAGTCAAGCGTAAGAGCTAGGAGGAATTATGTTTGGACTCGGACTTCAGGAACTTTTGGTGATTCTGGTCATCGCTCTAGTTATTTTCGGTCCGAGCAAGCTTCCGCAGATCGGTAGTGGCCTCGGCAAGGCGATCCGTGATTTCAAAAAGGGAGTCACCGGCGACGATAATGAGGAGGCCGGTAAGGAAGCGAAAAAGGACAACCCAAAAGACCTTCCCCGTTAATGTGAGCCTCAGTCGACCACGCGGATTTTGCTCTCCCTAGCGGCGGTGGTGGTTGCGCGGGAGGTAATCTAAGCGCTTCCGTTAAACATTGAATAACGCGTTCATTGTCGGGATAGATTTCATCTCGGCGCGCCTCGCTCTCGAGGCGTGCCTTCACGCCTAGGCCAAGATTCGACAATCATTCGATCCGGGAAACGAATGAAAGTGATAACCCCCACGACTCAGTTGAGCTTTGATTTGATCGGTAGGCGAATAAGGTCCACTTATGCAGAATCGACGGCAGGAGATAGCGGATGAGATTCTTACCTAGAGATGAGAAATTCTACGATTTTTTTGAAAAATCCGCCCAGCAGGCAGTGCAGGGTGCCTTGCAATTGGAACAACTGTTACGCAACTTCAATGACGTGCAAGTCAAAGCCAAGCAAATCAAGGACATTGAACATGAGGGCGACCTGATTACTCACGACACCATTGAAAACTTGAACCGCACGTTTATCACCCCGTTCGACCGAGAGGACATTCACGATCTCATCACTACACTCGACGATGTGCTCGATTACATCGAGGCCTGCGCCGAACGGCTCTTCCTTTTTAAGATCGAAAAGACCACGGAGGAATCGATTCTCATCTGCGGCGTTTTGGTCAAATCGGTGAAGCAGCTCGAGCAAGCCGTTTCCCAATTGCGCCGGCTGAAAGATGCGGATTCCATTCTCAGGCACTGCGCCGAAATTAACCGTCTGGAGAATGAAGGGGATTACCTTAATCGCGCGGCCGTGGCCAAGTTATTCGAGCCCAACAGCGATCCCCTGGAAGTGATCAAGTGGAAGGAAATTTACGAGACGATGGAGAACGCTATCGACCGGTGCGAAGATGTCGCGAACGTGCTCGAAGGCATCGCTCTCAAAAATACTTAGGCGTGACCGGCATTACCTGCCGCTCAGATGTCCCTATAGCTCGCGGGCGAGATGAAATCCGTTGTGGTCTTTCCTGCCGAGCACGACCGTATAGAGCGAAGCCTTGGAAAGTTTATAGACCTTCTCTACGGCGAGGCTGGTGGTTTCAATGAAAGGCTTGAGTCGCACATTCGTGCGCCAGCCCAACCAACGGGTCAGGGGATCCAAGGCTTCTGTTAGAGATCCGAGTAGTGGAAAGTCGCTGGTAAAATGATTCACGATGACGATGTTGCCCCCGGGTTTACAAACGCGTTGAGCCTCGGCGATCATGCGAACAGGATCGGGGACGACGGTAACGACATGGAAAGCCATGACGTAGTCGAATGTGTCATCGGGGAATTCCAGATCGAGCGCGTTCATCTCGAGAACCTTGAGATGCGTCCAGCCGTTGTCCCGAATCTTGCGCTGGGCGCGCGACAACATGTCCGGGGCTAAATCGATTCCCGTGACCTCGCAATGGCTTGGGTAGGCGGGAAATGAGGTGCCGGTGCCGGCGCCCACCTCCAAAACTTCGGCGCCGGGCGGAATATCGAGCTCTTCAATGACGCGTTCTAGGCGCGAGTAAAAAATCTTGCCGAAAATCTTGTCGTAAAGCGGGGCAAATTCCGAATAGAGCTTGCTTTCGTGCGCCTCAATCTCAGCCATGACACCTCAACCCCCACCCAGAATATTCAGGCATCCCGGATGTCTCTGCTTTGCTTTTTATAGAAGATGGAAATGTCGCGTTTGCGAAATCGCCACTGTTTGCCTTTTTTGAAGGCGGGCAAAATATTCTTGCGAGCAAATTCATCCACTGTGTCTGGGCTAAGATCCAGAATAACGGCAACTTGCCTGCTGTTCAACAGCTCCTCTTCTCTTTCCAACATAAAAACCTCCCGGAGAATGATCTTGAGTTGCCCTTCGGCGAAAAGTTTTTTCCTTCTAACAAGTTCATCAGGTTGTGTCAAGGCAAACTGCCGCAAAATCCGCATCTGACCGGATTCCGAGCGAACGGAATCGGCAGACTCGCTAGCGCTGCGACCCGCCGCGGGCCGTCTCAAAGACCCGGACCGGCAAAATCATCATGTCCAGGCCGGCGAATTGAAGCTTCTGCTGCAGGGTTGCGGGTGTGTGGTTATGAAGAAACCGGCTAAATGCATTCTCTTTCTCAAAAACAAGTTTACCCGAGAAAAAGATCGGCTTGGGAAATTCTTTAGCGACGGCGGTGCACAGCTCTTCGAGCTCGTCCATCAAATCGACCCCAAGAGAGTAGCGATATTCGGCATACCATCCGAGACAGTTGGCAAACTCGACGAAGCTTTTGAGGTCTTCTTCTTTGGCCTTGCGTAGATTCTCAATTTCCTCGTGGCCCTTGAATTGTCCGGAATCGATGACACCGACGGAAATAAAGACCACGTTCTTGAAATGATTGGGAAACAACCGCGATATGTTTAGTAGTGCGTGAACGGCGATGCCATCGAAATCGCGCACGATGATTGCGGCCGTAGGTCCGTTCGGGTTCTTGGGCGGCACCGGTTCTCTTAGATTCGGTTGAAATGGAATGTTGATAAGAGCGTCGTCGAGGCTTTTGATTGCCCGCCGAACTCCATCGTAATGAGAGCGCACCGTGTAACATAAAGAAATGAAACCGAGGGTAACCAACAGGGTGACCCAACCGCCCTCGGCGAATTTGAATGTGACCGTGACGATCAGAATCGTGCCCGTTAACAGAAGGCCCACTCCATTAACGCTGAGCTTTCGCAGCCATTCAGATTGCGTCTTCCTTGCGTCCCACCAATGCTTACACATGCCCAACTGAGAGAGGGTGAAGGTGACAAAGACGTTGATGCTGTACATGACGACCAGGAGGTTTACCTCTCCCCGGCTATAGAGCAGAAAGCTCATTGAAGCCAGTCCCATGAACCAAATTCCATCCCGTGTGACCAAGCGATCGCTCAGGAGAGAGAAACGGTGTGGTGCCCAGGAGTCCAGGGCCATATTGGAGAGTACTCGTGGGCCATCGATAAAACCGGCCTGTGCCGCTACCAGCAGTAGTGCCGCTTCGGTTACTAGCGTTAGGATGACCAGGGGAGCCGTGATGCCGGCATCCGCTCCAAAAAAAAGGCCATAGACCTTCGAGACAAGACTCGCATTCAGTGTCTTGCCAGCTTCCGCTGAAACCTGATGCAGCAAGTAGCAAAGTAAAATTCCACTTGCAGTAAACGCCAGGGAAACGGCCATGTAAAGCATCGTGCGTTTTCCTGTCTCCACACGCGGCTCGCGCAAGACCTGCAGACCGTTGCTAACGGCTTCGATTCCAGTATAGGTGCCGCCGCCGAGGCTGTAAGCGTGCAGGAGAATGCCCAGCGTCGCCCAGATCCCGATGCCGCGGATGTCGCCGACAGTTTTGTGAACCGATTGGGAGACGATGGAGGGTAGCTCGCCAATTTTGGTGCCGACGCCCAGCGTAATCGCTATCGTGTGCATGATGACGAATAGAAGGAAAATCGGCAAAAGGAATTGCACGGACTCTTTGGTGCCACGAAGGTTCAGTAAGATTAAACCGAAGATAAGAAAGATTTCGGTGAGCAGTTTTAATTCGTGCACCGACAACGGGAGAAAACTGAAGAGCGCGTCGGCGCCGCTGGCTACGGATATGGTGATGGTTAACATGTAGTCAACAACGAGGGCCGAGCCAGAAACCAGGCCCGTCTTTTGGCCCAAGAGCTTCGTGGCGACTAAGTAGCCACCGCCCCCGCTAGGAAAAAGTTCTATAATTTGCGAATAGCTGGCCGAGATGATGAAGACGGTCAGGGCCATCAAAATGGCCAGCGGCAACGCTAGCAAATAATGCTGCCCCAATGCCAAATACGCTTCTTCTGGGCCATAGGCCGACGAGCTGAGCCCGTCCGCTCCTAGTCCAACCCAAGCGAGAAAGGCGATAAGCGAGATGTGATGAAATACTTTCGGATCGAGAGGATCCTTCGGTTTGCCGAGGAGTAGCTCTCTGACGGACGATAAATGAAGCTTATTCACGTTGTTTCCCTGGTTCAGAGGGATAGCAAATTTCTTAACCAATAGAAACGAAACGAGCAAACCTCGATTCACTTTCGTCAACCACAAAAGGAACAAATGGAGTCAAGCGTCGAAGCACGATGGAATCGCTGACTTGCGCCGTCGGTGCGCTTCCTTTAGCATGAGGGTGAGCTGCAAATCGAGCAACCTTTCCCGTGGGAACGAGAGGGGTCTGAATCTTTTTCTATGTTCGACCGCCTATGAGAAAAGCCCTCAAGTTCGTCGGTTTTTTAGTATTTGTCTTGATCCTGTTTGTCGCCGTCGCTTCTTTAGCCTTTTACCATTTAATTCGAGAGGGCGAATTCCGCCGTTTCTTGATCAGCGAAATCGAAAAGCAGACCGAGTTGAAGGTCCAACTCGGCGAGGCCGACTTGGAGTTGGGACAGATCTTAGCCGTCGGGTTTCGCGATGTCGCTCTATCGGAGCCGGGCGGAACTGAACGAGCGATCACGGCCGAGCGCATTACCGCTCGGGTTGCGCTCTTACCTCTTTTGGAACGCAAACTTATTTTCTATGAGATCGGTCTCCAAAAGCCCACCGCCCAAATGGTACGGGATAAGGACGGTAAGATTGTTCTACTCGACCGACTTCTCAACCTGCCCTTTCTAAAAAAGAACGATTCTCAATTCGCTCTCGATTTGCGCGCGATCAACATCAGGGGTGGCGAGGTCGATTTTTACGACCATTTCACCGGAGAAAGGCCGGCGACGACACGACTCCGGAACGTTGATCTGGAAGTGCAACGCATCAGTGGAGTCGCGCTGCGAGAGTTTTTCCAAAAACTGGTCCGACCCAAAACCAACCAGCCGCACGGGCCAGCGCTTCAATTCGACCTGCGAACGGGTGTGCAAAGGGACGGTCAACAAACGCAGGTGCGGGCTAAAGGGACCTTGGTTTTTCCCGGGGAGCAGCTAGAACTTACCAACGCTTGGTGGAATGCGGAAACCTGGATTGTAGATGTTCCAGGGCCGATGATTCAGGCCTATGCCGGCCGCCGTTTGCCGGTAAAATCCATCAGCGGGACATTGAATTCACAATTGCACGTAGAAGGAAGCATGAAAGAACGGCTCCACCTCAAGGGTGAACTCGCGTTCCGAAGTCTCGCGGCTGATGCCCCGGAAATTTTTTCCATGCCGCTAACGCCCGGGGATGGGCGCTTGGAACTGGAAGTGAACTGGCAACCCCAGCGGTGGGATCTCTCGCGGCTGTATTTTCGCTCGAAGGAGCTGAAGCTGGAGCTAAAGGGCGCATTATCGGGGGCGGACCACAGGGACCCTCATGTACAGTTGAATTGGGTTACGCCTTCTCTTCCCGTTGCGGTCGTTAAGAAATATCTGCCCAGAAAATGGATCGATTCGCCGCAGCTCGAACATGTCCTGGCGGCCTTGCAGCAGGGTGATTTGCGACTGAATAAAGCCGGAGTTAACGGCAGACTTTCGCAGCTCAGCCAAATGACCAAGACGGGTCTTGACGAGCACGTTTGGTTTGACGCCGAGCTGCATGATGTCGGAGCGAATTTTTCCGGCGGCTACCTGCCGCTGCGCGGGATTCAAGGACGCATTGCCTTGGATCGGGGCTTGATCTCCTTCACGGGCGTCAGCGGTGACTACGGGCAGAGCCAGTTGACGAATATCGACGGCAGTTATCGGTTCTTCGCAGCAGGCCAGGGAGCGCTCCAATTTGCCGCGCGAGGAGAGGTGGATCTGGCAGAGCTGCGCGAGCAATTGATGCAAGGATTTTTGCCGGCGCAAACCCCAAGGGTTGTCTCTTCCATCCAAGAGATAGCGGGTAGGGGAAAATTTGACGTGGCGGTGAACCGAACGGCCGGATCGTTGCCACTGGTCGAAGGGAAAATCATGCTCGATGGCCCGCGCCTTCGGATAGATAATTTTTCGCTCTCGGAGATCAGAGGCGATCTCGCTCTCACGCCTACGGACGTCAAGGCCGAAAAAGTTCGCGCGTTGCTTTCCGGCTCGCCCATCCAGATTCAGCTGGATCTCAAGGACTACGCCCGGGATAACGGCACCTTCGACCTGGTTGTCGACTCTACAGCGGTCAAAGCAGGAGTGATCACTCGGCTGCTTTTATCGACCGGGTCGTTACAGGACCCGGGGTTGGTACGCGGCTTTATTCGTTACCAGGGTTCTTTCGGTACAAGAGAGGGCAGGAAGCTCACAGGCACCTTGGATCTTGCCGACGTTCAACTCGAGACTCTACCATTATTGCAACCTCTCAAAGAGCTCAATGGCAGGGTCAAAATCGACGAGACGGGAATCGATTTTCAGAATATCAGAGGCTTGCTGGTCGGCTTTCCCGCCAATTTCAGCGGCCGCTGGCGCTATTCGCAGAAGCCGCAATTGCTCTTTGATTTCGCCTCACCGAATTTAGACGTGAGTTATTTGTTGTCGCAGATCGAACCAGAATCCAGCGACTTCTACGCCAATCTGCAAGCCGAAGGCAGGATGGGGCTCGCCAAGGGCCGCGTGAAAGAACTTGAGTTGTCCGATTTGAAGTCTGACGTGGTGATCGACCATCGGGTGTGGCGGCTCAGGAACTTGTTCCTGCGATCCGCGGGAGGCTCAATCCAGGGAAGCGGAACGATTGCGGATAAACCGGACGCGGTAAGATTTGACGTGACGCCAAGGATTCAAGGCGTTCCGGTGCCGACATTTTTTAAATGGTTTGATATCACAAACGCGGAAATGACCGGAAGAGTGAACCTCACGGGCAACCTAGAGTCCATCGGTAAAGACGGTGCCGAGCGCAAGAAAAATCTGAACGGGTCGTTTAACCTTAGAATCGAAGATGGGACCATCCGCCGACTGCGGGTCTTGATTCAAATCCTGAATCTGCTCGATCTATCGCGCTGGTTTACGTTTAAACTTCCGGACCTCACCAAACAGGGTATTCGCTTCCGCAACATCACCGGGGATTTCAAAGTCACCAACGGTGTTTACTACACCGAAAATCTGCTGGTTGACAGCGACGATCTCCGTATGAGCGGTGCTGGTAAAATCGACGTGCCTAAAAGCGAGATCGATTTCCTCGTCGCCGTGCGTCCGTTCGCAGGTATCGACACTGCCATCAACTACATCCCCTTGATCGGGCGAGGCATCGCGGCCATTAAGAATTCTCTGCTGGTGGCGAGTTTTAACATTACCGGCTCCATTGACGATCCGACGATTACCCCGGCGCCTCTGAGCACGTTATCGGAGGTATTTTTGAGTGTCTTGGGGATTCTAAAGAACATGATTGGCCTCGGCGACACTGAAAAAAAAGATCAGGCGACCGAGGAAGCGCCCAAACAGTCGGCAAAAGAAAAACCGCCCGCCTCGAGCAAATGACGATCCAGTTGCTTCTCTATACGAGAAAAGAGTGCTGTCTCTGTGAAGCAATGAAAGAGGTGATCCGTCAGGTCGCCACGGATCGTCCTTTACCGATCCAAGAGATCGACGTCGACACGTCGGATGAAATACAAAAAGAATTCGGCAACGAAGTCCCGGTTTTGTTTATCAACGGTCGCAAGGCATTTAAGTACCGAGTGACAGCCAGGGAATTGGCGAAAAGATTGGAGAGAGAAGACTCGGTTCCTTGAGCCATCTGCAGATTCGCTGCCCCCCTCCTCTTCTCTGTCGAAGAATCGGAACTTGACAATTTTTCTAATCGCAAGAGAATCCTCGAAACTTTTTAACGGCAAGGAGGTCGCGATGGACACCGACCACGGACTTGGCTCGTCCGCCGGCCAATGAGCGTGAAGACAAGAAAGCCGTCGAAGCCTGTACGGAGATTGCGAGAGGCTGGTGCGCGGTGTAGAAAATAATTGCGAGGCTCGCTCCTAACGTAGTGCCACGAATTCAGACTCTCTCCGCGAAAGGGGATAAGAATGGCCAATCAAATCGTATGGTGTGATATCCCGGTTTTGGATTTAGACCGGGCGATCAAGTTTTATTCGGCAGTCTTAGGGGTCGAGGTCAAGAAGCAGGAATTCCCCGGGATGACGATCGGCATCTTGCCGCATAACGACGGAGAAGTCGGCGGCTGTTTATTCACCGGCAGTGAGGACAAACCGTCTGACAAGGGTTTGCTGGTTTATCTAAACGCCAATGGGCGGTTGGATGATGCGATCGCGGCCGTGATGCCAAACGGCGGCAGCGTGCTCAAACCCAAACACCCCATTGGCCCTTATGGTTCCCGTGCCATCATTCTGGACAGCGAGGGGAACAGGCTGGCGCTGCATTCGGATTAAAAAACTTGGACGGAGTCGGCCTATGTTCTCAAAATCGCTTGTGCTCAGACACGTTGGGCAGTCGAGGTCAGAATCCCCTCGGGAACCTTTATGCCGTGTTCGTCAAGAGCGAAACTTGCGGCGCTAGCAAATCTGCAAAGAAGTAAACACGGGATTCGAGACCACGACCGTCGGCTCGGTATCAGTCGCCGTCCTCCTGCCGGCGGCGGGGCCGGTCCGACTGTTTGAGAACTTTCTTGCGTAGACGAACTGATTCCGGCGTCACTTCCACCAGTTCGTCGTCGCCGACCCACTCGATGCCGTCTTCCAGCCCCATCTCGCGGTGCGGCGTGATGATGATATTCTCGTCGCGGCCGGCGGCGCGAATGTTCGTGAGCTTCTTCTCGCGGGAGATATTAACGTTTAAGTCGACGTCGCGCGAGTACTCACCGACGACCATACCTTCATAGACGCGGTCGCCTGGGGAGATGAAAATAATCCCGCGCTCCTGGAGATGAAAAATGGCGTAGGGCGTCGCCGTTCCTTCCCGGTCCGCGACCATAGCGCCGTTGCTGCGGCCTTGGATCGTGCCGTGCCACGGCGCCCAACCGTCGAACAAGGCGTTCATGATCCCGGTTCCGCGAGTGTCCGTCAGAAAACGCGAGCGAAAACCGATCAAGCCGCGCGAGGGAACGGAAAATTCCAGCCGGACGCGACTCGAGCCGGCATGGACCATCTTCGTCATTTTGCCCTTGCGCATCGCTAAGAGCTGCGAGACGACGCCGATAAAGTCTTCGGGAACATCGATGACCAGCAGCTCAACTGGTTCGTGGAGGGTGCCATTGATCTCGCGGGTGACGACGGTTGGTTTGGAAACCTGCAGCTCGTAGCCTTCGCGGCGCATGGTCTCGATCACAATCGCCAACTGGAATTCACCTCGGCCGGTAACTTGAAAAGCATCGGGCTGATCCGTATCGGCTACTCTGAGGCTCACGTTCTTCCGCTGCTCGTATTGCAGCCGCTCGCGCAACTTGCGCGAGGTAACGAATTCACCTTCACGCCCGGACCAGGGGGAGTTGTTGGCGCTGAAGACCATGGCAATGGTGGGCTCGTCGATGCGCAACGCCGGTAGAGGCCTAGGATTTTCCCGATCGGCGATCGTATCTCCGATGCCAATGTCTTCAATCCCAGCGAGGGCGACGATGTCGCCGGCTTCGGCGATCGGCAGTTCGATTCGCTTTAAGCCTTCCCACCCATAGACCTGGGTCACTTTGACCGGCTGCTGGGTTCCGTCCATGCGACACAGCGTGTAGTTGCCGACGGCTAATGTTCCGTTCTTTATCCGGCCCACTGCAAGACGACCGACATAATCATTGTAATCGAGGTTGTTGGCTTGAAACTGGGTCGGCCCTTGTATATCGCCCGCCGGTCCTGGTAGCGCCACCCGCAAGCTGGGCGGTGGCTGTGCCTGCGCGCGCATTGGTGTAGAGCACTGGAAAATCCAGTTGCGCGTCGCCTGCATCGAGGTCGATGAACAGGTCATAGATTTTGTCCAGCACTTCCGCCGGGCGGGCGTCCGCGCGGTCGATTTTGTTGATACAGACTACGGCCGGCAGGCGAGCTTCGAGCGCCTTCTTCAGGACAAAGCGCGTCTGCGGCAGCGGACCTTCCGAAGCGTCCACCAGAAGCATGACGCCGTCGACCATGGCGAGCGTGCGCTCCACCTCTCCGCCGAAATCGGCGTGACCGGGCGTATCGACGATGTTGATCTTGACGTTGCCATAGTGAACGGTGGTGTTCTTGGCGAGTATCGTGATGCCCCGCTCTCGTTCGAGATCGAGCGAATCCATCACGCGCTCGGCCACCCTCTCGTTGGCGCGGAAAATGCCGCTCTGGTGCAGCAAGCCGTCGACCAAGGTGGTCTTGCCGTGGTCTACGTGGGCGATGATCGCGATGTTACGAATGTCGTCGCGACGCGTTGTCGTAGTTTGAACCATGACACTCTTTTATTAGGGACCGTCGTCGGGTTGTCAAGCCCGAGCGTTCGATCCGATGCTCTGGCCCACCGAGCTTTCCTTGCGAATGGGCAGCCCCTAGAGTATTTTTGATAGGATTATGGGTCGTTTGAAGCATTATGCTTTGCGCTACTGGCGACGCTATCTGGTCGGCGGGCTCTTTTTACTCGGCACGGCGACGTTGGTCATGTGGATCCCATGGTGGATACGGGAAGCCGTGCGGATCATCGAGCACGGTGGGTCCCTGGGCGACATTACCCATTACTGTGTTTTCATCGGCGTGGCGGCGGTGGTTCAGGGCATTGTGCGCACCTATTCTCGCGCTCTGATCTTCAACGCGGGCCGTAACGTTGAGTACGATTTGCGCAACGACGTCTTTGCCCATCTGCAGAAGCTCCCCCGGTCATTTTATCATTCCCAACGAACCGGCGACCTGATGTCACGCGTGATCAACGACATTTCCGCCGTGCGCGTCATGCTCGGCCCCGGCATCCTCAATGTATTCAACGCGCCGGTCTATTACGTTTATGCCCTTGCGTTGATGCTTTCGATGGACGTGCGGATGACACTGGCGGCCGTGGTCCCTTTGTCCGTGCTAATATTCGCCGCTTGGAAGTTCCGCGGTGGCATTATGCGGAGCTCACTCGAAGTTCAGCGGCAGATGTCCGTTCTCAGCAGCCACGTGCAGGAAAACCTCAGCGGGATGCATGTGGTCAAGGCCTTTACGCAGGAAGAGCCCCAAGTCCGCGAATTCACAAAGCTGAACAAGGAATTCCAAGCAAGAAGCATAGAACTGGCGAAAATGCGTGGCATCGTCTCGCCGGTCATGCAAGGGATGAATGGCCTGACTGTTCTGATCGTTATCTGGTACGGCGGCATCCGGGTGGTTCATGGCGACCTGCTGGTCGCCGATATCGTGGCGTTCATTGCCTATCTCAATGTCCTAGCCTGGCCGACCGCCGCCTTCGGCTGGATGCTTTCACTGCTCGAGCGAGGCCGTGCCGCCGTCAAGCGTCTCGACGAGATCCTGGAAAGTAAACCGGAAATAGCCGATCCTCCGAGTCCCGTCGTGGTTCCGGTTCTGCGAGAGGGTATCGAATTCCGCGATGTGTCCTTCGCCTACAGCGGGCAGACAAACGGCCATGCCAACCTGGAAGACATCAGTTTCTCGCTGCCCGTCGGACGGACGGTCGGACTGGTGGGCCGCATTGGTTCGGGAAAGAGCACGGTGGCGCAATTGGTGCCGCGCTTGTTCGACGTCTCATCGGGCGAGATTCTCATGGACGGACAGGACATTCGTAAGCTCTCCTTGACCGATCTGCGCAAGCATTTGGGCTACGTTCCCCAAGACCCGTTTCTCTTTTCGACGTCATTGCGGCGCAATCTCGCCTTTGGCCGGGACGATCTCTCGGACGAAGAAGTGCGTCGCGCGGTGAGGATCGCCAAACTTGATCGCGATTTGGAGATCTTTCCCCAGGGACTGGATACCATCGTCGGCGAGCGTGGCGTCACGCTTTCCGGAGGTCAGAAGCAGCGGGCCACCCTGGCGCGCGCGCTGCTGATGGATCCGCCGGTTCTCATCCTCGATGACTGTCTCTCCAGCGTCGATGCCCAGACGGAAGCGGAGATTCTGCAGGGACTCAGGTCCATTCTCGAAGAAAAGACCTGTCTCATCATCTCGCACCGGATCTCGGCGGTGAAGGGAGCGGACGAGATTTTGGTCCTTGACGAAGGACGGGTTATCGAGCGGGGCAACCACGAGGAGCTGGTTCATCGCGGCGGTGTTTACGCCGAACTCTACCTGCAGCAGCGGCTGACCGAAGAATTGGAGCAGATTTAGATGGCCGAACCGTTGCAGCAAGAAGAACTCCTCGGCAAAGCCTACGATCTGCGGCTGATCAAGCGGCTATGGCAATTCATGGCTCCCTACAAACGGCTGTTCTGGCTCGGCATGCTGCTGCTTCCCCTCCAGCAGGCTTTCGGTCTGGCTCAACCTTATCTCATGAAGGTGGGTATCGATCAGTATATCGGTGGGCGAGACCTGGGGGGATTACGGAACGTGGGGTTACTTTTCTTCGGAGCCCTGGTGGGTGAGACCCTCACGGTATTTTTTCAGTATTACCTGACCATGCTGGTGGCGCAGCGATGCCTGGCCGATCTGCGGGTGGCGATTTTCGCTCATGTGCAGAAGCTGCCGATGAGTTATTTCGACCGTAACCCAGTGGGCCGCCTAGTAACCCGCATGACGACGGATGTCGATGTCCTCCAGGAGATGTTCTCCTCCGGCGTTATGACGCTAGTCTCGGATTTCGTCATGGTCATTTGGATTGTCGGCATCATGTTCTATCTCAATGTCGGGTTGGCGCTGGTGTCATTGGCCTTGATCCCGCCTATGGCGATTGCCATTAACTACTTTCGCGTCAAAGCTCGGCAGACCTACCGGCAGATCCGCGAGCGGATCGCGCGCATCAATGCTTATCTCGGCGAAGCCATTTCGGGCATGGCCATTATCCAGCTCTTTGCCCGCGAGGCGAAAACCTATCGGGAGTTCGACGAACTCAACGCCTCCCATCGGGACGCCTATCATCTGTCAAATCTCTATGAAGCGGGTCTGTACTCGATGGTCGAAGCGGCGGGCTCGGTGAGCGTCGCGCTGCTCCTCTGGTGGGGCGGCGGTGAAGTGCTGCACGGTATCATCGGCATCGGCACCTTGGTCGCGTTCAACGAGTATCTCCACCGTTTCTTTGTCCCATTGCGTGACTTTAGCCAGAAATACACCGTCATGCAGTCCGCGATGTCTTCGGCAGAAAGAATTTTTCAGCTTCTCGATACGCCGATCCTGATTGAAAGCCCCAAGCGTGCGGTGACGCCAAAACCCTTCCGGGGAGAAGTGGTTTTCGATAACGTTTGGTTTCAGTACCGGGCGGGGGAGCCACCGGCTCAGGCAAAACCACGACGATCAAGCTGCTGAACCGTTTCTACGATATCCAGCAAGGCTCCATCAAAGTCAGCGGCGTCGAGGTGCGGGAGTGGGACCTTCGGGCGTTGCGGCGCCATATCGGGGTCGTCTTGCAGGATGTTTTTCTCTTTTCGGGGGATGTCTGCGCCAATCTCGCCCTCGGCGATTCCTCGATTCCGATGGAAAGAATCCAGAAGGCGGCTCAAATTGCTAATGCGGAGCGATTCATTCAACGCCTGCCCGAACGGTTTTACGCGCGAGTGAAGGAACGGGGCAGTAATTTTTCCGGCGGTCAACGACAGCTCTTGTCTCTCGCGCGAGTCTTGGTGTTTGAGCCGGAAATCCTCGTCATGGACGAGGCGACCTCGAGCGTTGACACCGACACGGAGCTGCTCATCCGAGATGCCATGGAAAAAATCATGCGCAACCGAACATGTCTACTGATTGCGCATCGTCTCTCAACCATCCGTAACGCTGACCGCATCATCGTGTTGCATCACGGGAAGGTGCGCGAGACGGGTTCCCATGCCGAACTCATGGAGAAAAAGGGAATCTATCATCGTCTCTATCAGCTCCAGTATGAGCGCGAAGTGGATGTGCCTCGAGTTCATGAGTAAGATTTTTTCAACTGAGCCGACCGGCAAATTTCTCTTTTTGCGTTATTTGTCCAGAACCCATCTAACCAAGTGGCTGTGGGTTATCTTTATGGTCCTCGTATTGGGTTCGACGCTATCGGGCTGTTCTCCTTTTTACGTCATGCGGGCGGCCTATGAAGAAGGAAAAATCCTTTGGCGGCGCGAGCCCATTGCGGATTTTATCGAGAGGCCGGATATCGCTGCGGACACAAAAGAAAAACTCGCGCTCGTGCTCGCCGTGCGGGAGTACGCCAAAAATCCTCTTAAACTGAACGTCGGGAGAAGCTATTCCACCTATTCCTACGTCGATCGGCCGGACCTGACTTACATTTTGACGGCAGCGCCGAAGACGGAACTAAAACCCTACACGTGGTGGTTTCTCGTCGTGGGACGAGTGCCGTATAAGGGCTATTTCTCCAGGGAGGAGGCCGAAACCGCGGCAGAGGAACTCCGCGCGGAGGGCTATGATACTAACGTTCGCACCTCCGCGGCCTTCAGCACCTTGGGCTGGTTTAATGATCCGTTGCTGGGACATCTGCTCAAATATGACAAGGTCACATTGGCGGAGGTAGTCTTTCACGAGTTGTTTCACAGCACCTTGTATGTAAAAGGCGCCGGCAATTTTAACGAGAGCGTAGCTAACTTTGTCGGTGGGCGCGCGGCTATCGACTTCTTCCGTGACAAATTCGGTGAAGGGAGCGCGGAGCATCAGCGAGCCGTGCGAAACTGGGAAGCCGAATTGGAGTTTTCGGGATTCATAGAAAGATTTGCCGGAGCGCTGACGGAGCTGTACACCCGGAACATACCTTATGAAGATAAGCTGCGACTTCGCGAGGCAGTCTTCAGCCAGTTTAAAAACGAATGGGCGGATCGCCTCGCCAGCCGGTCCACCCATCGCTTCCGCGGCTTTGCCTACCAGCCGATGAATAACGCCGTCATCATTCATTACCTGCTTTATCTTAGGAATTTGGAAATTTTTGAATCCATCTATCAAGCGGAGGGTCAAAATCTAGTTCGCACCATTGCAGTGATCCGCGACGCGGTAGAAAAAGGCGGCGAGCCGTTCGAACAAGTACGGGGCTTGATCGACAAGCACAAAGCTTCCTCTTAGCGCTCGGCAATTACGGCTCTAAACCGTCGGATCGCCTCCACATGGCCGGACGGCGATGAGAGTCCGGCTTTCATGGTGTTCGCCGTTACGTGAGTCGCGCCCAGCTCTTTCCAAGCTTGGATTTCTTTTGTCCATTGTTCCGGGGAGCCTTGACCGACCATGATGCGGCCTTCGATGCCCACGCTTTTCGGATCGCGGCCGGCTTCGCGCGTATAGACGCGAATCTTTTCAATCATCGCGCGGCACTTGTCATCGGGCTCCAACAACGGAAACCAGCCGTCGCCAAGTCGAGCCACGCGTCTAAGCGTTTGATCGTGACCGCCGCCAAACCAGATCGGTATCGGTCGTTGGATGGGCAGAGGATTCAATCCGGCGTCGGTGATCTTGTGCCATTCACCCTCGAAGGTGACCAGTTCCTGAGTCCAGAGCTTGCGCATGACTTCGACCTGTTCTTCGGATCGCCGCCCCCGATTCTTAAAATTCTCGCCGAGCGCTTCATATTCCACCGGGTTCCAGCCGATGCCGATGCCTAGGCGCAAGCGCCCACCGCTCAGGACATCCAGGGCGGCGGCTTGCTTGGCCACAAGGACCGTTTGCCGCTGAGGCAGGATAATGACGCCGGTGACCAGTTCAATACGCTTAGTCAGTCCTGCCAGATAGCCGAATAGGACAAACGGTTCGTGAAACATGTCTTTATAGGTGTACGGCGGGCGCCAACCCGGACGGCTGGCGGGATTGGCCCCCACGACGTGGTCGTACGCCAGTAGATGATGGTAGCCCAGCTCTTCGGCGGCCTGGGCGAAGTCGCGAATCGCCGACGGATCCTTGCCGATTTCCGTTTGCGGAAAGACCACTCCGTAACGCATGTTTTACTCCTTCCGGTATCTGTAAGGTCCAGTTTTTTCGGGAGTTATGACCGTCCTTGATTTTTATGCAGACCGTACACAAATTCTCTTCGTACGTAACGATCTTGACAACCCTTACCAATAACATAGGATGTTTTCGCTAGGGAGGAAAGGATATGAATACCTTTCGAACCACCGTTCTTCTGGCCGTTCTTACCGCTCTGCTGGTTTGGGCTGGAGATCTCATGGGCGGACGGCAGGGCGCGTTGATCGCGCTCATTTTCGCCGGCGGCATGAATTTCTTCAGTTACTGGTTCAGCGATAAGATGGTCATCGCGATGTATCAGGGGCAGGAGATAACCGCCAACGATGATCCGGAGCTTTATGGAATTGTTCAGGATCTGGCTCAAAGAGCGGGGCTGCCTATGCCCCGGGTCTATATCCTTCCTCAGGATACCCCAAACGCCTTTGCCACCGGGCGCAATCGCCAACATGCGGCCGTCGCCGTCACCCAGGGGATCCGTCGCATCCTGACGAAGCGGGAGCTCGCAGGCGTTTTAGGCCATGAGCTAACCCACGTTATTAATCGTGACATTCTCGTCAGCACCATTGCGGCCACTTTGGCCGGCGCGATCAGTTATCTCGCTTACATGGCCCAATGGGCGATGATTTTTGGCGCCGGTCGCGACCGAGACAGGGACGAAGGCGGCGGCGGGGTCTTTGGACTTCTGTTCATGATGATCGTCGCTCCGCTGGCCGCTATGCTGATTCAAATGGCCGTCTCACGATCCAGAGAATATGGAGCGGATGATGGCGGGGCCAAGATTACCGGCGATCCGCTAGCGCTCGCCAGCGCGCTGCGCAAACTTCAAATGGCGTCGGAGAATATTCCTCTGCAGGTGAATGAAGCCACGGCAAACGCCACGGCTCATTTGTTCATCGTCAATCCGCTCACTCTCGGCGGGTTGCGGACCCTGTTCTGAAGGGTGCGGAAAAAGGCAAATAAAAACGGGGGTTGTAGGCTAACCCCCCGCTTTTATTACCGTCTCTTCTAGCCACGCAGACAATTCGCTAAGACTTCCCGGCGTGATTTCATGCCCCATATCGTACTCGCGGTAAGTCAGCGGCACGCCCAGCTCGCGCAAGCGTTCCACCGAATCCCTGGCGCGCGCGACTTCAATTACTGAATCCTGAGAGCCGTGCTGGACTAGCGTCGGTAGGGAGTGAACCGCTTCGCCGATGGCGAGCTGCGAGACCAGTTCTGTCGGCAGCCATGAGCTCAGCACGGCCATTGCAGCAAACCTCTGAGGATTCGTCAGCGCGAGGCTGTATGCCATCACGCCGCCTTGACTGAAACCAAGGGCGACCAATTTTTTCGGATCGATGGGATAGCGCTTGAGACACTCATCGAGGAATTCTTCGAGTTTCTTTTTTGACGACAGCATTGCCGCGATATCAGGTGGTCCACCCATACTCATTGGATACCAGGCGTAGCCAAATGCGCCCGGCCCGACGGGAGTTTCCAACGGTCCCTGGGGGCAAATCAGACGAAATTTTCCACTGCATATGTGAGGGCCAAGGCCAAGGAGATCGAAGGCGTTGGCTCCCCTCCCGTGGAGAGTGAGAATCGTCGGATGCGGCCCAGAACCGCTCGGTTCATAGATCGTGTGAATTAATTGCACGAGCAGCCTCCTTAGTTATGCTTTCAATTGTTCCAATCGGTTTAGGCCGAGTCTCAATGCTACCGTAACAACTGCGGCGGTTAACACGGCCACCGCGGTCAAGGACGGTGCGATGACCCAAGCGGGTGGGACTTTCAATCGGCCTGGATTCAATCCTTCCATCGCAAGTAAGTAGATCGGCCAAGCCTCAATGATAACCGCTACGCCGATGAAGGCGACGCTGAAAATCATGCAAATCGCGCCGCCGAAGCTCGTCGGGATTTCCGCTGCGTTATCAAAATTGAATTTCGGATAAAACGCGCCCACGCCGACGCCGATGGCAACAATGCCAAACGTCATCAAAAAGACGGTGACGAGTGAAATCGTCATCATCCACATTGGCACCCGGAGCAGGAGATTGCTCAGAAAGACCAGCAATTCGCCGAGCAGCAGCAACGGCACGAAGTTGAGCCAAAACTTGCTCCACAACAGAGTGCGCAGCGAGATCGGCGAGGTTTGCAGGATCCAGAAGGCCTGGCCTTCCAGACTCACCGCCGGAAAAGCGAAGCGGATGGCCACCGCGCTGAGCACGAAACCGGCCAGCGCAAGATTGGCAAAGGAGACCACGGTTTTTAACGTGGCCGACGGTAGAGGTGAGCGGTCGAGCGGCAAGACTTTGAAGTTATACAGGTAGATAATAATGAGGGCGACGAGCAAAAACAATTGGGACCACTGGGTGGTATCGCGGAGAAAAGTCTTAATGTCCTTGAGCATGATCGCTCGTAGGACGGACGGAAATGGGCGGGTGATCCAATCCAGCGCCCAATCGAGCCATTCGGTTTTCCGCCGGCCCTGCCGCGATTCTTGCGCCTTGGACCATCCAGAGAGGTAAACGGCGCCAGAGACCCAGGAAGTAACGAGAGGGAAAAATAACGCATAGCTGGCGAGTAAGGCGTAAAAGAACCCTTGTTCGACCGGCCGATTGAAAAGGCTCCCGGCCAAGATCTCAGCGGACCAGCTGCTCGGCAGAAACGGTGACGACGGAGTTTCCATGGCGGCCAAGAACTGAATGAAGTTGCCGAAGGATTCCGGTTGAACGAGCCGCTCAGGCTGAGAGAAACGGAACAGAAAATAAATCCCGACAAATGCAAAGAGACCAATAAAGAGTAAAATATCGCGGATCCTTCGCGCGGGGAGGCAGTAAACCAAAAGATGGGTGATCAAAATTCCGAGAGACGCCGGGATGGTTAGAAACAGCGGAATAATCACCAGCACCCAGAGATAAAAAGGCATTCCGCCGCCAAACACTGAACCGTAGGCGACAAAAATGGGCAAGCTGAAGAAAAGCACCATCCAAGAGGAATTGACCGTCGTGGTGATGAGCCGCGAGTAGTAAAATGAGCCAATCGGTATCGGAGTCGACAGTACCAAATCCAAATCGCGGGCGAGAAAAAAAGTCGACAGGGAGGTGACGAGATTGCTGAAAAGAAGCATCGATAAAAAAGTCAGCAGAATAATCAGCAACAGCTGATAGGCGAGAGCGGGTCCGAGCTCATAAACGCTTTGGAAATAAATCAGGACCCGCCGGATCACGAAAAATGTTCCGCACCAAAAAGCCAATGCCAGGCCCAAAAGAAATAGGCGCCGCCCCCATTGATTTCCAGCGCGCCGAAAATCGTTCTTCCAGGAAAGCCAAAGAGGAGAAAGCAGGACGAAAATCGTATTCATGGTGAGTTATTCGGCTGCCGCGGCGGATTGCTGCCGCGTCAGTTCGAGGAAAACGCTCTCGAGATTTCCGCTGTGGCCGTTGGCTTGCCGGTAAAGCTCCGCCATCGTACCACAGGCGATGAGCCGCCCCTGCTGGATGATACCGATCCTGTGGCAGACCTCTTCGGCGACACTGATGCTATGGGTCGAGAGAAAAACCGTCGTGCCGTTCTCAGCGAGAAAACGAAAAAGATCTTTGAGAGTTCGTGCTCCCTTAGGATCCATTCCAACCATTGGTTCGTCGATGATGAGGATGCCCGGCTCGTGAATCAAGGAAGCGCAGACGACCAGACGCTGCTTCATGCCGTGAGAATAACTTTCCACCAACTCGTCTTTCCATTGAGTCAATTCGAGGCCATCCAAGAGTTCGGGAATCCTGCGCTGCAACCGCGCTGTCTCGACATGGTGAAGCTTGCCGACAAAGTGCAAAAATTCTCTGCCGCTTAGCTTTTCGTAGATAAACGGCCGGTCGGGAATGAAACCCGCTATGGACTTGGCTTTTTCCGGTTCTCGCTCGATATCGTATCCGCCCAACAGGACCTGTCCCGTAGTGGGTCTTAGGACTCCCATCATGACTCGGATCGTGGTCGTCTTGCCGGCGCCGTTGGGGCCGAGAAATCCGAAGATCTCGCCGGGCTTTACGTCCAGATTCAGGCCATCCACCGCCGTCAGCTGCCCATAGCGCTTGGTCACATTTATCAGTTGAATCACCTCAGGAAGCCTCGATGACTTGGATCTTCAAATTGCCGATGAGCTGGAGGATATCGATCTGCTGGTCGATTTCGCCTTCGAGGAACTTAATATGAGTCACATCGGCGGGAAACTGATTGAGCACGGAATCGAGGGAGATCCACTCGCCGAGCCAGACTTCTGACCAGGCGTGATAATAAAAAGCGCCGTCCAGATAAACGATACCTACGGCTGTCTTCGCGGGAATACCGGCCGATCGGGCGAGGGCGTTAAAGAGAACCGTGTGCTCGTTGCAGTCGCCCCTTTTGGTTCGAAGGACCTCTAAGGCGTTGGGAATGCTGACGGTCGGTTCCTTCGCGATCTCCTTGAAGACCCAGTCTTTGATGCGCAGCGCGGCTTGGCGTGCGTCTTTTTCGCCAGCCGTGATCTGTTGCGCTAGCGCACGGATGCTCGGGTGATCGCTTTGCACGAAAGGTGTCGCTTGAAGGAATGGGCTCAAGCGCCGGTCTTGTACTGGAATAGCAATTGAACGGATTGGGTTAAATTCCTCGCGGCTGATCGCTAGCCGATCGCCGTTCAGTTGTTGCCGGCCTCCATGGAGAGGAAATTTCGAAAGATCAAAGCCGCTGAGCTTCAACTTGAGAAAATGTTTCTGGAGCGGGTTAGAGATGGATACGTCCGATGGGATGGATGCTTGAGCGATGAGATCCAGCGGGACCGAGCGAGAGTCTGAAAGACGCCGCGCTTCTTCAGGACTCTGTCGGATCAAGGACAGCCCGGAGGGAGTCTCTTCTTTGAGAGTCCTGCCGCTGCCGTCGACCCAAGATACGACGGAGATGCCTTTAAACTGCTGGCGAATACGAATGACCGGCTCAAGCTGGGTCCCGATGCGAAGACGTTCTCGTCCTTCGATGGTCACCGCGGTGACTTGCTGCGACAGGGTCGCGGGATCGAACGTGGAGAAATAATGTTGTTTCCCCGGTTCCAACTGCTGCGTGATCACGTAAGGTTTCAACGCGGCCAAAAGGTAAGGGCGCTGCTTCAGGGCAATTTCTTTTTTCGTCGTGTGGCCGGCGGATTCCACTTCCAGGCTCAGTTTACCCGGCGTGACTTGGCCGCGTGCCTTGAAGCGCACGTCGTTGGATTGAAGGTCGAAATTGAAGTTCTGCAACGTCCACTCCTGATCGACCTCCGTCTCCAGTTGGGTCGTCGCGGTTTGGGTCGTCCCCAAGAGCTGAAGGCGCAGCACGGATTGATCCCTGATCCGGTAACCTTGTGGTTTGGGGTCGATGATTTGGCTCGCGTAACCGATCTTGTCGCCCCGATAGAAAACTCCCCATGATTCCTCTATTCGATCCGTGATTTTCTCGGTGCTCCGAAGGGTGATCGGCGGCGGCGCTGCCCAATGCTGCCGCTTGATGAGGAGAACATTCATCAAACACCAAAATAGCACGATGGCGACGCCGATGGATCGCTTAACAAGCATGCGTTAGAGCGTATATGGTAAGATCAAAAGCCGGGCAATTCAAATTGGGTCGACGTTAAGTAAATGGATGACCATTGGGAGGAAGTGAAATTCGCCGCCGATCGAATGCTCGGCAAGCTAGTCAAGTGGCTCCGCGTCATCGGCGAGGACGTCATTTACGGTTCGCATTTGAGCGGTTACGGGCTGATTCGCGCCGCTCGCCGTGAAAATCGCGTGATCCTCACCCGGGACCGCGGCTTGAAGAAAAAACAACCGCCAGAATTTATTTTCATCGAAAGCGATCATTATGCGGATCAGCTTCTACAGGTCATAGAAACTTGTCATCTAAAGCCGTCGAAGAAACTCTTTACGCGCTGTCTCGTTTGCAACACGCCGTTGCAGCCGAAAGCCAAAGAATCGGTGGAAAAAATCGTCCCTCCCTATGTCTTTTCGAGCCAGCAGAGGTTCCATTGGTGCTCTAAATGCCGCCGTATCTACTGGCCCGCAACTCACCACCAGAGAATTTTACAGCAACTTGCCAAGTTAGGCGTCTGCTGACCTAGAATTTGGTCATCTCGTATGTTAGATACTGAGAACTGCTTCCCCGGTTCAGCCTCAGGGCTGATCAGCTTTCAGCTAAAGCCCTCATAGCCGGTAGAGCAG
>VBKE01000032.1 GCA_005879605.1 Deltaproteobacteria bacterium | reverse complement strand
TTAGGCCACGAGGCTTCGACGAATATATCGGCCAAGAACAGGTGAAAGAAAACCTCAGGGTGGCGATCGCCGCGGCTCGTGGCCGCAGCGACGTGCTGGACCATCTCTTGTTTCATGGTCCGCCGGGATTGGGTAAGACATCTCTCGCTTACATTATTGCCCGCGAGATGGGCGTAAATATCAAGGCGACTTCCGGGCCGATCGTCGAAAGGCCTGGTGATCTTGCCGGACTACTCACCAACCTCGAAGAAGGAGACGTACTTTTCATCGATGAGATCCACCGACTGAATCACGTCGTGGAAGAATTGCTCTATCCGGCGATGGAGGACTATCAGATCGATATCATGATCGACCAAGAGCCCAAGGCCCGGTCCATGAAGTTACCTCTGAAGCCGTTTACATTGATTGGCGCGACCACCCGATCGGGGCTGCTTACATCGCCGCTGCGCGATCGGTTCGGGCTGATCTTCCGACTGGATTTCTATTCGCCCGAAGCCTTGACGCGAATCTTGAAGCGATCCGCTTCAATTCTCGGCGTCGCCGGCGAGGATGATGGAATTGCGGAAATAGCGTGTCGCTCTCGGGGAACACCGCGGATTGCGAACCGTCTTCTCCGTCGGGTCCGGGATTATGCCCAAGTTAAGGCGGGCGGGAGAATTACCAAGCCCGTCACCGAGGAAGCGCTGCGTATGTTAGAAGTGGATCCCATCGGGCTCGACAAGATGGATACCATGCTGCTTCTTACAATGATCGACAAGTTTTCAGGCGGACCGGTCGGGGTTGAGACGCTGGCGGCCGCCATCGGCGAGGAAAAGGACACCATTGAGGACGTCTATGAACCGTTCTTGATTCAGGCGGGTTTTCTGCAGCGCACCTCGAGAGGGCGCTTGGCGACGGCTTTGGCTTATGAGCATTTTGGGCGGACTCCGGGCTCGCCCAAAGGAAACGGCCCAAAAGGTCAGCCGACGCTTTTCTGAATAGCGCGGACTTCGACCGGCGATCGAAAATCTAAACCATGACTGGATTTGGAAGGGCTTTGATCTATTTAGGCCTGGTATTGGTGGCGCTGGGCTTGATCTTTTCATTCGGCGGAAAGATCCCTTGGCTGGGCCATTTGCCGGGCGATATCTACATTCAACGAGAGCGATTTACTTTCTATTTCCCGCTGACCACGTGCATCCTTATAAGCGTTATTATTAGCCTTGTCCTTTACCTCTTCAGAAGGTAAACTTTTGGTGTTTTGACCTCTGAGTAGAGGCTTTTAACGATGGAACTCGCAACCACCGCCAAGTCGATTGAGGAGAGCCTGAAGCTGGAAGAGGCCAAGCGCCGCAAGCGTGAAGCGCTAGTGATCCTCGTCACCACGTTGATGGTGATCGTATTCGCCTTCTTCGAGGTGCAACTGCCCGACGTTTCCCCTGAGTATTCCCTGAGCGGCAATATCGCTTTCTTTCTCCTCATCAACATCAACATCATTCTGCTCGTTCTGCTGGTTTTTCTCGTGGTCCGAAACCTCGTGAAACTCGTCTTCGAGCGCAAAAGGAGGATTCTCGGTTCCCGACTGCGCGTTCGTTTGGTTTTGGCGTTCGTGGGGTTGTCCCTGGTCCCGAGCTTACTGCTGTTTGTAATCGCCGGTGGATTCGTCACCCGCTCGTTTGAACGCTGGTTCGACCTTCAAGTCGAAAATTCGCTGCAAGGCTCATTGGAAATCGGGCAAACGTACTACCAGAACTCGGCCAACAATGCCCTGTTTTACGCGCGGCAATTGAGCCAGCGCATTTCGCAAGAGAGACTTTTTGACGCGCAGCGACTCGGCGAGCTTAAAGAGTTCGTCCAGAGTAAACAGCGAGAGTACAATCTCGGAACGGTGGAGTTGTTTTCTCCTGACCGGCGCTTGGTCGTGGTGGCCTTCAACGACCAAGTGCCGACCGGAGTCACCATCAAAGCTGAATCGGAATTTCTCAATCGGGCGCTGCGGGGATTGGAAGTGACCCGAACGCAAGAGTTCGGCGAAAGTGACGTCATTCGAGGCGGGGTGCCCCTCTATAGCGCCGATCGACGGATTATCGGCGTGGTCGTCGTCGATTACTTCGTGCCGAAGAGTATTACCAAACGGGCGCTGGAAATCTCGCGCTCCTACGAACAGTACAAGCATCTGGCTTTTCTTAAGACGCCGGTCAAAAACAGTTACATCCTGACCTTGCTGCTCATCACTCTCGTTATCATCTTTGCCGCGACCTGGTTCGGTCTCTATCTCGCCAAGGGCATTACGGTGCCCATTCAGAAGTTGGCGGAAGGAACCCATGAGGTGGCTCATGGGAACTGGGACTACAAGATCGAATCGGGAGGGGATGATGAAATCGGGACGCTCGTGGATTCGTTTAACCAAATGACGGGCGATTTGAAACAGATCACAGCCGAACTCGAACGCAGAGGCAAATTCGTTGAGACGCTCCTTGCCAACGTCGCGGCGGGCGTGATTTCGGTGAATCCCGCGGGACAAATCACCACGTGGAATATGGCTGCCGAGCGGATGTTGGGATTGAGCGCAGCGGGAGCGCTGGGAAGGAATTACGAAGAGGTTTTCGAGTCGGAATCACTTCACGTCATGCGCGAAATTGTCGAAAGCGTGGAGGACCGCGGCAGCGTCGAACGCGAGATAAAGATTCCGCTGTCGGAGCAGCATCTCACCGCGATGGTAAGCGCAGCCTCCTTGCGCGATGACGAGGGGCGCACCGTGGGTGTGATGGTTTTTCTCGAAGATATTACTCAGATTCAAAAGGTCCAAAGGATGGAAGCCTGGCGGGAAGTGGCACGGCGAATTGCCCATGAAATCAAGAACCCGCTGACGCCGATACAGCTCTCCGCCGAGCGGCTGCGGAAGCGCTACGCCCCAATGCTCGAAGGCAACGGCGCGATTCTGGACAAATGCACGTCCACGATTATCCAGCAGGTGGAGGAATTAAAGAATTTAGTCAACGAATTTTCTCAGTTCGCACGGCTGCCGTCGGCGCAACTCGCGACCAGCGATCTCAATGAAATCGTTCAGGAGGCGCTGTTCCTGTTTAAGGAGGGCCACAGGGAGGTCCATTTCCATTTTCGCCGGGGTGTGATTCCGCCGGTGGAGCTGGATCGAGAGCAGATCAAGCGGGTCTTGATCAATCTGTTAGACAACGCTGTCGCCGCCGTAGCGGAAAAGGGTGAAATTCGACTCGCCACGAGCTATGATCGCTCGCGGGCGGTCGTCTGTCTGGAAGTCTCGGATGACGGATGCGGTTTGGCCCCCGATATAAAATCAAAAATCTTCGAGCCTTATTTTTCGACGAAAGAGAACGGGACGGGTTTGGGGCTCACGATTGTGAGCCAAATCGTCGAGGATCATCGTGGCTATGTTCGCGTGCGACCGAACGAGCCGCGGGGCACTCGGTTCACGATCGAGTTGCCGGTGCATGAGCCGGTCGCCGCTGCGGACATCAAGAGGCAAATCATGCACTCTTAACTTGGAGGAACATTGAAAGTGCAGGCAAAAACGATCTTGGTCGTGGACGACGAAGATGGAGTGAGGGAATCGCTACGTGAAGTTTTAAGCGACGAGGGCTATCGCGTGTTGGATACCGCGGATGGCACTCGTGCATTGGAACTGATCAGACAAGAAAAACCGAGCCTCGTCCTCCTTGATATCTGGATGCCTCACATCGACGGCATCGGACTGCTCAAGGAAATCAAGAGCCAGGAACCGCAAACTAACGTCGTGATGGTTTCAGGGCATGGCAATATTCACACCGCGGTGACTGCCACGAAGTTCGGCGCATTTGACTTCATTGAAAAGCCGGTATCACTGGATGGCTTGCTCTTGACCGTCCAGCGGGCTCTCGGCGAGTTGTCGGTTCCCCAAGCCAAAAAAGTGAATGGCAACGGATCCAAGCGACGAAAAACCGCAAGGACGGGCGCGGCCGCGGCGAAAAACGGCGCGGCTGGGCAGCCGATCAGACAAAAGACTCTGAAAAAGAGCGTGGTCATTTCGGGGCAGGGGCTCCACTCCGGGATCAAGACAGGGCTGATCCTGCATCCGCTTCCTCCGAACAGCGGGATTTTGTTCACCGGAATTTCCGGCGACGTCACGATTCCGGCCCACCTGGATTATGTGGGATCGACGGGTTACGCCACCTCACTTCGGACCAGGGGATTCGCGGTCGGCACCGTCGAGCATTTTTTGGCCGTATTGCACAGCTACGGGATCACAAATTTGCTGGTGAAAATCCAGGGAGAAATTCCAATTCTGGATGGTTCCGCCGTGGAGTTTTGTCATTTGATCGAAGAAGCCGGTGTCCACGAAGAGGAACAGGAGTGGGCGGAAATCGTTGTGGATCGGCCGTATCGAGTAGGAATCGAGGCGGGAGAATTCATCAGCATCGAACCCGCCGAACGCTTTTCGGTCCGCTATGTTCTGAAGTACCCGAAGCCGGTCGGCCTGCAAGAGCACAGCTACTTTTTCAAAGGCCCGGATTTTTTCAAAGCTGAAATCGCGCCGGCAAGGACCTTCGGGTTTCTTAAGGATATTGAAAAGCTACAGAGCATGGGCCTCGTCAGCGGTGGGAAAGTCAATAACTGCATCTTGATCGACGATAAAAAAATCATCAACACGGATTTGCGCTTCCCGGATGAGCTTGCGCGCCACAAAATCTTGGACATCTTAGGAGACTTCTATCTGCTCGGGAAACCGATACGTGGGGCCGTCACGGCCCATATGACGGGCCATTCCGACAATATTGCGTTGTTGCGCGAGCTGCGCAGCGGCATGAATTTATGACCGTGGTCAGTCGGCACCGAAAGATGGGCCGGTTGGGTTGGTAATTTATCCGTATGGTATCGTCTTCAAGCTTTCCCCGTCTCTTTACCGTCAACGAAGCGAATGCTTTGCTTCCCTCGGTGCGCCCGTTGATCGACAAAATTCTGGAAAATATCCGTCGACTAAAAAGCAAAAGTGAAACTGTGATTCGAAACGAACGGCTCGATCCGGAGGCGCCGAACCTCATGGACCGACTGCGTGAAGATGAAGAAATTGCCCGGCTGTTGGAACAGGTCAAAGGCTGGGTGGAAGAAATCCACAGCTATGGCTGCATATGCAAGGGGATCGAACAAGGACTGATCGATTTCCCTTGCGTGCTCGGGGCGGAGGTCGTGTTCCTCTGTTGGCAGCTTGGTGAAACCAGCGTCGGCCACTGGCACCGCATCGAGGATGGCTTTGCCGGCCGGCGAGCGCTGCTCGACGGCGAGGAAACCGATCCTGACGGCAATACTTCTTATCACTAAATTCCAGCCTGGCAACCGTTAGGTGTTCTCTTGCCCCGTTTGAGCCACGATAGCGGCCGCACAGCGGTTTGATTCTAAAGAAGTCATCATGAATTCTAAAATGAGTCGGCCGGATGCCTCATTATCGTTGCGAATCAAAGAAGAGGCTCAGCGACTCGGCTTTGAATTGGTTGGTATTTCTCCCGTCAAACCCCCGCCTCATGAAAACTCCTTCGCGGAATGGCTGCGTAAGGGGTTGGCAGGCGAGTTGGCGTACATGCGACGAACCGAGGAGCTGCGGCGAGATCCACAGAAACTCGTCCCTTGGGCGTTTTCCCTAGTCTCGGTCGGCATGAATTATTTTACGCCCTTTCCGCGGTCAGTGATGCCGGGTGAACCCAAGGGTTGGATTTCCCGCTATGCTTGGGGCGATGACTATCACGATTTAATGCGTCGTCGTTTGGAATCGCTCTTGACGATCATTCGCGATCTATGCCACGCGCCTGTTGAAGGAAAGGCTTTCGTCGATTCGGGTCCCGTGTTGGAAAGGGATTATGCCGGAGTTGGGGGAGTAGGCTGGATCGGGAAGAACACTCATCTTATTTCGCCGAAAAAAGGCTCGTGGTTTTTTCTTGGGGAATTGTTTTTGAGTATCCCGCTGGCTTATGACCGCCCGATTCGGGATCGATGCGGAAAGTGTGATTTGTGTCTCAAGGCCTGTCCCACGGGAGCATTCGTAGGACCTTATGTCTTGGACGCTCGCCGCTGCATTTCTTACTTGACCATTGAACTCAAGGGTTGGATTCCGCGTCATCTTCGACCCCTGATGGGCGATCATATTTTTGGTTGCGATATCTGCCAGGAGGTTTGTCCCTATAACGTGAAGGCAAAGCCGACATCCGAAACCGGCTACCGACCGAGACCGGGCCTTCATGCTCCTGATTTGATTCCGCTCTTGTCACTGAGCCGCGAGGAGTTCCGCAAGCGCTTTCATGGAAGTCCGATTATGCGAGCCAAGCGCCGCGGATTTTTGCGCAATGTTGCCGTTGCCCTCGGTAACATTCGCAGTTTCGAAGCGGTGCCGGCTTTGATTCGCGCTTTGGGCGATGAGGAACCGCTGGTGCGGGGCCATGCGGCGTGGGCTTTGGGCCGGATCGGTTCGCGTCAGGCAACGGGCGCGTTAAAAGGGCGGCTGCAGGTCGAGGACGATTCTGAGGTGCGAATGGAACTGGAAAACGCAGCGGCCGAGGCAGCGGCTGGTGAGGCGGGAGAGAAACTGGAATAGGCGGAACGGCGTCTTCACGCCATGTCCGGAATCGTATTAAACAGACCACGCCCATCTAGTCGGTGTCTGGGTATATGACACGATAAGAAGTGAGATGGCTCAAGCGCGCCGCAGGTTGCTTATCCGTTTCTATTTCTAATTCTTTTTCGCGACTTTCTCAATGCGAGTGCTGGGAGCAGAGCGAGTATGCGCCTTGACAAGGCAAACTGAAGTATGGTTTAAGTTTTCAAAAATTATGTTGCAAACCCTAGGTCGTAGGGGAAAGAAGGAGGGAAAGGGATGACGAAGTCAGCCAACTACGCGATTGGGTCAATCATAACAGTTCTACTGGCCGTCTGGGCGATAGCCTGCAGTTCAGTTGAAGAACAGCCCGAACCGGCTGCACCGGCAGTCGCTCAACAACCGGCGCCAGCGAAACAGGACGAGGTAAAGAAAGAAGAACCCAGGAAACAAGACTCGACCAAGCCGGAGACAAAGGCGGTTTCCAAGAAAGCTGTTGAAGTAGAAGGCGTGATCAGCGGGGTGGGACAGCGAACGATCACCTTCCAAGTTGAACGAAAAGGTAAAGTGCGCGAAGAGGTCGTAGGTGTTGACGATAAGACTAACATTGAAAAGGGCGGCAACAAGGTAAAATTGAGAGATCTCCAGGAGACCGATCAAGCCTTGATCAATTACGAGCCTGAGGCTTATACACCGGCGCTGGGGATAAAAGTCATCGGTAAAGGCAAAATCCAAAAAGTCGGAGGTGACGACTAGGAGCGGTAGCGATCGGATCGGTCTCCGCCGATTACTTCCAGTTCGAAAGACTGCTCATCTCTCAGAATTCTAAACGAGATCCGTTCTCCCGGGCGCTTTTTCCACATCTCCTGATAAAGCTCCGGTCGAGAGCGGATCTCTTTTTTTTCCACACTGATAATGATGTCCCCCTCCTTGAGACCAAACCTTGCAGCCGGACTGCCCGGCACGACGCCTCCGACCACGACATGCCCAGCCATGGGTTGGGGATAAAATCCCAACCACGGACGTCGAGGACGGCTGCGCACCTGTCCATACTGTTTCAACTCCTGTTCGTAAATTCGGTAGTAGTCGATCGGGATGGCGAGTGAGAACTTGCCGACCTCATTCAAATTAAGCGACACCACGCCAAGCAATTCTCCCCTGAAATTTGCCAGCGTGCCACCGCCGAACCCTGGATTGAACGTGGTGACGCGAATGGTTTTTTCCAGCATATATTCCCAATGGCCATCATAACACTCCGTGGAGCTCACATATCCGCCGCTCACGCGCCGGTCGGTCTGTCCACTGCTGGCGATCATGATCACCGGTTGACCCAATGCCAGTGAGTCAGAGGGCGCAAGCTTAAGGAAAGGCAAATCTCGAGCCGAAACTTTGACGAGCGCAAGGCCGGTTTCTTGGTCCTGCGCAGCCAGGTGTCCTGGGTATTGGGCGCCGTCCGGGAGAGTCACCGTGATGGACGTTGCTCCCACCGTGACGTAGTGAACGGTCAAGATGGTGCCGTCGGGATCGATGATCGTACCGGAGCCCACGCGCTCCGATCCCAAATTGCGAGCCGAGGGATGGCCGTCAGGCACGATGACGTGGAGGTCTACCGTCGCGGGAAGAATTGAATGAATTAAGCCGATGTGGCCGTTCAAAGCTCTGCTCCTTGAGTGAATTGGGAGATCGTTCGCCCGAGCTTTTGAACGGTCCCGGATGAATATCTCTTGCCTTGCCAGCTATCGCGCTCTTCGAGCTCCTTAACAATGGCGTTATGTACGCCGATTTTATTGACGGACCAATCGGGAGCGATCGTTATCGCTCGATAGGTCTCGCCGGTGAGACGGTGCACGATCACTTCCGGGTTTAAGAGTTCGAGGAAATCTACCACCAGGGAAACGTATTCGGCTTGGCTGAAAAGCGTGAAATGGCCCCCGCTATAAAACTTTGCAAGAACCGTGTTCTTAATGACGTGGAGATTGTGAAGCTTTACACCATCGATATCAAGGTTATTGAGCAGCGCCGGAGCTTGCAGCATATCGTCGCGAGTTTCCCCGGGGAAACCCAGTATGAGGTGCGTACAAACGTGGAGGTTGCGACGTTTGGAGCGTTCAACCGCGTCGATGAATTCCTGCACACCGTGGCCGCGATTGACCCATCGAAGCGTCCGTTCATGGATCGATTCCAATCCGAGTTCGAGCCAAACGTACGTGTGATGCGAGATATCGGCGATGAGGTCGAGGACGTCGTCGGGAACACAGTCCGGGCGCGTCGCAATGGAAAGGCCGACCACCTCGGGAAATTCCAACGCTTCACGATAGAGTTTCTCCAATTTCGACACCGAATCGTACGTGTTCGTGTAGCTTTGGAAATAGGCGATAAATTGCTCCGCCTTGTGCCGCCTGCGGATGGCCGCTGCGCCTTGTCGGAGCTGCTCGGTTACGGAAGTGCGCGGGCGATAATCCTGGGGTGTGTGACTGGCGTTGTTGCAGTACGCGCAGCCGCCCACCGCAACTCTGCCGTCTCGATTCGGGCAGGTAAAGTCCATCCGCAGTCCGATTTTATAAACCCGTGCGGCAAAAGTATCTTTCAGCACGCGGTTGTAAGAGTTGAAGCGCTTACCGTGCCAACGATTCTGTAAGTCGATAGGAAAATTCATGATGCGGATAAAAAAGAGTTAACAAAAAGCTTCCAAACACTCAAGGGAATATTTTTACGGTGAAAACTGGGAGCGAGAGGGTGATTCAGCTGTCGCCGCCGGCACCCGGTCTGCCACAAAGAGCGTGGAAGTGGCTAAAAAATCACAAGCTTTTTGAAGTCGCAGAATCGCCTCTCGGCTTGACAACAGGGAGAATTTGACTATATTCATACTCTACTAAACAACCTCGCTCTTGCGTCGATGAAAATCCCCGTTGATGATATTCCTCAATCTCCCAAAGAGATACGTTTCTCCGAAAGAATTGAGGATTTAAACGAGGCTTTTGTCAAGGGCAATGTTCGCGACTTTCGCTTTCCGCCGTTGCTGGATGTCGATCTGGTCTATTATCGTTCGGGCCACGAGGTTTTTTTTCAGGGTTCCTTAGTCGGGGAATTGGAGGGTTGTTGCAGTCGTTGCTTAGAAAGTTACGTATTTAGCCTGGATAGTAAATTCGATTTCGTATTGAGTCCCGACCCGCCGAAGTCGAATCAAAAAGTTGAAGAACTGAGCCGCGAAGATTTAGGATTGAGCTACTATTCGACCGAGGAGATCAATCTCGCACCCTTAATTAGGGAACAGGTCATGTTGGCACTCCCAACGCGTCCGCTGTGTAACGAAAACTGTCGGGGGCTCTGCGGCGGTTGCGGCGCCAACCTCAATCACGAGGCGTGCGCCTGTTCGGCGTCCGTGGAGGATCCGCGGATGGCGATTTTTCGAACGCTCAAAGTCGGTCGTTAATTCTCCTTAATATTCTGTATTTTGCATCTGCCGCCGATAGGCGGAGAAAGATAGGACTAAGCGTATGCCTGTGCCTAAGAGAAGAACATCCAAAAGAGTCAAGAACCAACGCCGCGCGCACGATGCTCTGACCAGGCCCCAGTGGAGTACCTGCGCGAAATGCGGTGAGGCGGTTTTACCGCACCGTGCTTGTGCCAATTGCGGATTCTATCGCGGACGAGTCGTCATCCAAACCGAAGAAAGTTAATTTTTTTCTATGCCAAAGATCGCCGTTGACGCGATGGGGGGAGATCGAGCCCCTGAAGTCGTAGTCGAAGGAGCGATGCTCGCAACCGAGGAGCTCGGCGTAGAGGTTGTGCTCGTCGGTCAAAGGGAAGTCGTGGAGCAGGAGCTGACCCGTCACGGCGCTCACCGGTTAGAAATCGTTTCCGCTTCTCAAATCGTCGAGATGCATGAGTCTCCTAGCAGCGCGCTCAGGAAGAAGGACTCCTCCATGAAGGTCGCTTTCGACATGATGAAACGGGGCGAAATTCAGGCCGTAGTGAGCGCGGGCAACTCCGGCGCCATGATGGCGACCGGAATGTTCGTGGTGGGCAAACTATCCCAGGTGGCTCGGCCGGCGATCCTGATTGTCGTGCCGAGCGTCGCTAAGGGAACGGTCATTATCGACGCGGGCGCCAACGTCGACTGCAAGCCGCATCATTTGGGCCAGTTCGGACTCATGGGTTCCATTTATGCGGAGAGGGTGTTGGGGATTCCGAACCCGCGCGTCGGCGTTCTCAGTAACGGTGAAGAGGAGGGCAAGGGTAATGAGCTGACGCGGGTGGCGAGTGAGCTGATTTCCGGCTTGCCCCTCAATTACGTCGGCTACGTGGAAGGGCGTGATATTTTTAACGGGCGCGTCGATGTCGTCGTCTGTGACGGCTTTACTGGCAACGTAGCGCTCAAGACCATGGAAGGAGCTGCTGGCTTTGCGGGGGAAGTACTGAGAGAAGCATTTCAGAAAAACCTTGCCAGTCGCTTGGGCTACTTGATGAGCCGTAATTCTTTACGGGAGGCCTATTGTCGTTTGGATTACGCCGAATACGGCGGCGCACCTTTGATAGGTCTAGATGGAGTGGCCATCATCGCCCATGGCGGTTCCGATTCGCGCGCGATCAAGAACGCTATCCGCGCGGGCAGAGATGCCGTGGAGCAGGACGTGAATCGTCATATCACTGAGATTCTCAGTGGCCCGGAAGCCGGCATGGGTGAGGAAACAGGCGGGTTCCCGGGTAAAATCTGGCAACGGATTAAATCAAAGATGTTAGGCGACAAACCCGAAAGAGAGGGGGGAGAGGGTGGCGGAGAAGAGTAAGATCGCTTTTGTTTTTCCGGGCCAGGGGTCTCAGTATGTGGGGATGGGAAAAGCACTCTATGAGCAATTTTCCGCGGCGCAACAGGTATTTTCAGAAGCCGAAGAAGCGCTCGGGTTTTCGCTTAGTCGCCTTTGTTTCTCCGGGCCCGAATCAGATCTCAACCTGACTGAAAATACCCAACCGGCGATTCTTACGGCGTCGGTTGCCGCCCTGCGTGTTCTCGAGTCGGAAACTCCGTCGCGTCCCGATTTTGTCGCCGGTCATAGTCTCGGAGAATATAGCGCGTTGGTCTGCGTTGGTGCTCTTGCATTCCAAGACGCGGTCAAAGTGGTGCGAGAACGGGGGCGGCTCATGCAGCAGGCGGTTTCGCTAGGCGAGGGGAGTATGGCGGTCGTTCTTGGCTTGGAGATGGATGCCGTGCGATCGCTTTGCGAGGAAACCAGTGCCGCCGAGGTCGTTGCCCCAGCGAATTACAACGGCGGCGGGCAAGTCGTTATTGCAGGTGGTAAAAATGCCGTGGCGCGCGCGATGTTACTGGCGAAAGAGCGAGGCGCCAAAAAAGTATTGGAGTTGCCTGTCAGCGCACCATTTCACTGCGAGTTGATGCGCCCGGCCGTGAAAGTCCATCCTTTTTCCATCGGTGTGGTAACCAACGTTGAGGCGGAGGTTAATCTCGATCCGGCCCGCGTGAAGTCGCTGTTGACGGAACAGGCTGTGCGACCGGTACGTTGGGAAGAGTCGGTGCGAAAGTTAGGGCAGTTGGGCTGCCTTCAGGTCTGGGAAATCGGGCCGGGCAAGGTGTTGAAAGGTTTGATCAAGCGCATTGACCCGGGATTGCAAACGGATAATATCGAGACCCCGCAGGATCTAGCCAAAGTCGGCGGAGGACGAGCGTGAGTTTGACGGGACAGATCGCCATCGTGACGGGCGGCAGCCGAGGTATTGGCCGGGCAACTGTTCTGGTTATCGGCCGCCTCGGCGCTTACGTCGCCATCAACTACCGCGACAATCAGGCGGCAGCCGAAGCTAGCTTAGCGGAGCTCTCGGCAAGCGGTGGTCACGGCGAGCTGTGCCAGTTTGACGTCGCCGATGAGAGCCAGGTCGACGAAGCGGTAAAAAAAATCGTTGACCGGCATAAAAAAATTGATATTCTGATCAACAATGCCGGCGTAACCTACGATAATCTCTTGGTTCGCATGAAACCGGAGGACTGGGATCAGGTCGTCGGAACCAATCTCAAGGGCACCGTTCTCTGTACTAAAGCCGTGACCCGCGTTATGATCCGCCAGCGTTACGGCAGGATCATCAATATCTCATCGGTGGTGGGGCAGATGGGAAATGTGGGGCAGTCGCTGTACGCGGCGACCAAAGCTGGTATTCTCGGATTCACCAGAGCCATGGCGAGGGAGGTGGGCTCCAGGGGAATTACGGTGAACGCGGTTGCGCCGGGTTTCATCGAAAGCGAAATGACCACTCAGTTGCCCGCCAAACTCCAGGAGGAGTTTCTCCATTCCATACCTCTCGGACGGCTTGGTACTTGTGAGGAAGTGGCCGAACTGGTGGCTTTTCTTGCCGGTCCTGGAGCCGGCTATATTACGGGGCAGGTAGTAAACGTTAACGGCGGTCTATACATGTGAGGATAATGTAATCAGGAGGTGATAAAGATGGCGGCATCCGTTCAGGCCAGGGTAAAGGAGATCGTGTGCGAGCAACTGGGAGTGAGCGAGGAGGAAGTGACCCCTGAAGCCTCCTTTATTGAAGATTTAGGGGCCGATTCTCTGGACATCGTAGAATTGGTGATGGCTCTCGAAGAAGAATACGAGATGGAGATATCCGATGAGGACGCAGAAAAAATCAAAACCGTCCAGGATGTCATCAGCTATATCGAGAGTCACCGCTAGTTTGGTAGTGATAACGAAGGACCAAACCAGGACTTCGTAATCGCCCGGAAGGATCACCCCGAATCGAACGGGAATCGCAGGGGTTGTGGTGGTAAGACTCCCCACGCTTCTGCGATTTTCTTTATCTTCTGGAAAATTGATCCAGATATGGCTGGGCGGAAGGATCTAATGATTGCGATTCGCTGTCACCTCAAGGACTTTCTAGTTGGCTTTCTCCGATAAGATCACGCGAATCGGGCATGATCTGAGTGTCCACATTACCAACTCGATAAAGAACTAAAGGGGAAGGATGCAGTATGTCTTTTCTGGAACGAACGGATCCTGAAGTTTTTTCCGCAATTCAAAAAGAAACGCAGAGGCTTGAAGGCAACCTGGAGTTGATCGCCTCGGAAAACGTGGTGAGTGAAGCGGTATTGGAAGCTCAGGGTTGCGTGATGACGAACAAGTACGCTGAAGGTTACCCGGGAAAACGTTATTACGGTGGCTGTGAGTTCGTCGACGAAGTTGAATCTCTAGCGATCGCGCGCGCCAAGGAATTATTTGGCGCCGAGCACGCGAACGTGCAGCCTCATTCCGGGACGCAAGCCAACATGACGGTTTATCTCTCTGTCCTCAAGCCGGGGGACACTTATCTCGGGATGAATCTCGCCCACGGAGGTCATCTTTCGATGGGCAGCCCGGTGAATTTTTCCGGCATCCTGTACCGAGTCGTCCCGTACGGAGTCTCGGAAAAAACTGAAACCATCGACTACGACGAGGTCGAAAGACTGGCGAAGGAGCATAGGCCCAAGTTGATTATTGCCGGCGCCAGTGCCTATCCGCGCATCATCGACTATGCGAAGTTTCGCCAGATCGCCGACGAGGTCGGAGCTTTGCTCATGGTCGATATGGCTCACATCGCGGGGTTGGTGGCGGCGGGTTTGCATCCAAGTCCAGTGCCTTACGCAGAATTTGTCACGACAACGACCCATAAGACACTCAGAGGGCCGCGCGGAGGTATGATCTTGTGCCGCGCCGCGCATGCCAAAACTACAGACAGCAAAGTCTTTCCCGGCATGCAGGGCGGGCCGCTGATGCATGTCATCGCGGCTAAGGCAGTGGCTCTCAAGGAAGCGCTCAGCCCGGACTTTAAACTCTATCAGCAACAGATCGTTAAAAATGCTCAAGCGCTCGCGAATGTGCTTATGTCCAAGGGGTTCCGGCTAACTTCAGGTGGAACGGACAATCATCTGCTACTGGTTGATCTTCGCCAATCGGAATTGACCGGAAAAGTCGCGCAAGAAACTTTAGATAAAGCGCGCATTACCGTGAATAAAAACGCCGTCCCATTCGATACCCGCTCGCCGTTCGTGACGAGCGGAATTCGGATCGGCACGCCGGCGGTGACGACGCGCGGCATGAAGGAGAAGGAGATGGAACTGATTGGCGACTTCATCGTGCGCGCGTTAAAGCATGTGGGCGATGAAGCCATGCTCCGCTCAATTGCCGATGAGGTCGGCGAGCTCTGCAAGAAGTTCCCGGTCTATCCGCATCGGCTTCCCTGAAAGAGGCTGAGGACTGAGACAGAATAATCATCGAGGATCGAAGATAGAGGATAGAAGATCGCGAATTGCGGAGTGCTATCCTCGATCCCCAATGTTTGATCTTCTCTGCTAGCCATGAAATGTCCCTTTTGCCACGACACCGATAATCGAGTCATCGATTCTCGGCTCAGTAAAGACAGCAACATGATCCGGCGTCGTCGGGAATGTTCTAAGTGCAGCCGCCGTTTTACCACCTACGAGCGAGTCGAAGAAATGATGCCGTTGGTGGTCAAAAAAGATGGCCGGCGGGAGAGTTATGATCGTCTAAAGATCGTCAACGGCCTCAAACGAGCCTGCGAAAAACGCCCGGTCAGTATTAACACGATAGAAGCCATTGCCGATCGGATCGAGCGGAGCCTGCAAGAGCGAGGAGAGAAGGAGATTCCCAGTTCGGTCATCGGAGAAGCCGCCATGCGCGAGCTTCACGATACCGACCCGGTGGCGTACGTTCGGTTCGCTTCCGTATACCGCTCCTTCAAGGACATCAGCGAATTCATGGTTGAGTTGGAGGAACTGATCAAGGAGCGCAAAGGCGTGCCGGCGGGAAAACTAGGTACCCCGCGCTCAAGGCGGGAATGAGCGAGTTGGCGAGCGTGACGGAGGGCAGTTCGGCAGATCGACGTTATCTCCGCATAGCTTGCCGGCTCGCGCTGAAGGCCGCCGGCCGGACCAGCCCGAATCCGATGGTCGGAGCGGTGCTGGTTCGAAATGGCCAAGTCGTCGGGAGCGGTTTCCATAAGGCCGCTGGCGGGGATCACGCCGAGATCGCGGCACTCAAGCGGGCCGGTGCCAGAGCCCAAGGAGCGACGCTTTACATCAACTTGGAGCCTTGCAGCCATTTTGGGCGTACGCCCCCGTGTAGCCGCGCGCTGATTCGCGCCGGCATCAAGGAAGTCGTCGCGGGCATGAGAGATCCCAACCCGCGCGTTTCAGGGAGCGGATTTCGCCAACTCCGTCGAGCGGGAATCCGGGTGCGCGTCGGCATCTTGGAACAGGAGTGTCGGCGGCTCAATGAAGCCTTCTGCAAATTTATTACGCGTCAACGGCCGTTTGTGGTCTTGAAATTGGCCGCCACCTTGGATGGCAAGATCGCTGCAGCGTCGGGTGATGCGCGTTGGATCAGCGACGCCGACTCACGGAACAGGGTGCATCGGCTCAGAAATCAATTGGACGCCGTGCTCGTAGGGGCCGGAACGGCCGTGACCGACGATCCCCATCTCACCTGTAGAATTCCCTCTGGACGGAATCCGTGGCGCGTAGTGCTGGATGCCCGTCTGCGTTTACCGCTCTCCGCCAGAGTTTTACACCTGCGTGATCGGGGCAAGACCATCATCGTTACATCGACACGGGCCCCGCAAAACAAAATCCGTGCGATCCAAATGCTCGGCGCCCAGGTGTGGCCGTTTTCTCGCCGAAAAGGGATGATTCCGTGGGCGCCACTGCTGAAAAAACTCGCGCAATCGGGAATCGTCAGCGTGATGATCGAGGGAGGAGCGACAACAGCCGCCTCCGCTCTGAGGGAGAACGTGGTGGACAAAATCGGATTTTACTACGCGCCAAAAATTCTCGGAGGCGATGGTCGGGCGATGATTGACGCTTTGGGAATCCGGCGGGTCAAACAAGCGCTGCGGATCCAAAGGATGGAGGTCGAGAGATCGGGAACGGACCTATTGGTCACAGGGTATCTCTAAGCTCACGACGAGCGATAAGAAACTTGATAATAAGGCCATGTTTACCGGACTGATCGAAGACGTCGGGAATATCGCGTCTCTCAGGGTCAATAAACGAACGGCGCGGCTGATGGTAAAGACAAATCTTCCCGTCGGGGCGATGGAGATCGGCGCCAGCATCGCGGTGAACGGAGCCTGTCTGACGGTCGTAGAAAAAGGCCAGCGACGATTTACGGCGGATGTTTCGCCAGAGACTCTCAAGCGCACGAATCTGAAACAATTCGGAGTCGGAAGCTTGGTCAATCTCGAACGGCCCTTGCGCCTTCAAGATCGACTCGGCGGCCATCTGGTTACGGGACACGTCGACGGTCTCGGTACTGTGGCCTCCGTAGAAAAAAAAGGTGAATTTACGTTCTTTGGTTTTCGGGTGCCGGCCAAGCTAGGATCGTTGCTGGTATCGAAAGGCTCAGTCGCCATCGATGGAATCAGCCTGACTGTCAATGAATGCGGCCGGCAGTGGTTTTCCGTGGCGATTATTCCATTTACCTTGCAGCACACTAATTTGCGCGCCCGTAGGGTTGATGCTAAAGTTAACATTGAAACTGATCTAATTGGCAAGTACGTTCATCGTTTTTTGAGCCGCCGTTAGGTTATAGCTCATGTCACTTTCAACGATCGAAGAAGCTGTCGCGGAGCTGCGGGCAGGTCGCATGGTGATCCTCGTAAACGAGGACTCCCCCGAAAGCGACGGCTTTTTCTGTATGCCGGCAGAAAAGATTACAGCCGAGAGCATAAATTACATGCTGCAACACGGTCGTGGCATTATCTATGTGACCCTCACCGACCAGAGAATTCGAGAACTGGGTATTGCTCTGATCCCCGAGCAAAACAGTAGCTTAGGGGGACTGCTTTGCGGGGCACCTTTTTCGGTGAGCCTGGAAGGCGTGCATGGAGTATCGGCTCAGGGTCGAGCCCACACGATTCAAGCTGCCGTCGCCGATCGAACCAAGCGTGAAGACCTGGTCGTCCCCGGACATGTGCAGCCGCTTCAGGCGCGTGACGGCGGGGTGCTGGCGCGGTCGGGCCGGACCGACGCGTCCGTGGATTTGGCTCGTTTAGCCGGCTTTAAGCCCGCTGGCGTCATCTGCCAAATCTTGGAAGAGGATGGCTCGGTCGCGTCGCTGCCATCGTTGGAGCGGCTGGCGGAACGGCAGGGACTGAAGATTGTCTCAGTGGCGAACCTCATCGCTTATCGCCTGCGCAATGAAAGCCTGGTCAAACGCGTGGCCGAAGAAGTCTTCCCGACGATTCACGGGGGAATGTACAAGGCGATCGTCTACCGCAACGAAGTTGACGTTTCCGAACATATGGCTTTGGTAAAGGGGGACATAAGCGGCGCGGAGAGCGTGTTGGTGCGCATGCATTCCGAGTGTCTGACCGGCGATGTCTTCGGATCGGAGCGTTGTGATTGCGGCGATCAAATACGGCAGTCGCTCAAACTCATCGATGAGCAAGGTAAAGGTATACTGATTTACATGCACCAGGAGGGCCGAGGCATCGGCCTTACCAACAAAATCAAAGCCTACGCTTTGCAGGATCAGGGTCGGGATACTGTAGAAGCGAATCTCGAACTGGGCTTCAAGGAAGATCTGAGAGATTACGGCATCGGCGCCCAGATTCTGCGCGATCTTGGAATTGAAGAGGTCCGGCTGTTGACCAATAATCCACGGAAAATTGCCGGCCTGGAAAATTATGGCCTAAGAATCGTGGAACGCGTGCCGCTGGAAGTGCCGCCACGGGAAACGAATATTCACTATCTCCGCACCAAACAGAGTAAGCTTGGCCATCTCTTGTCCAATCTCGAAGCCAAGCCGACCAGACATTAAGCCCGTACTATCCCGTTAAGTTTCATGGCCAAATCGATTGAAGGGAATTTCGATGCGCGAGGCCTGAAGATCGGCATTGTCGTAAGCCGGTTCAACCAATTCGTCACGGCAAAGCTCCTCGAAGGGGCGTTGGACGGATTGATGAGTCATGGTGGGGAAGATGACAACCTTACGATCGTTCGGGTTCCCGGGGCGTTCGAAATTCCGCTGGTTGCTGAAAGAATGGCGGCTAGCGGTAAATACGACGCCCTGGTCTGTTTGGGAGCGGTAATTCGGGGTGATACGCCTCACTTCGAATACGTTTCCGATGCGGTCACTCGGGGGATCGGGAGGGCGATCCGGAAACACCAGATCCCTATCGGGTTTGGAGTCCTGACCACGAACGATGTGCAACAGGCGATGGAACGCGCCGGGTCCAAAGACTCCAACAAGGGATACGAGGCGGCACTGACGGCCGTGGAGATGGTCAACGTCATCCGACAAATCCTATAGTAAACGTTCGGCGGTCGTTGGGCAGAAGAATTCAGAGCGATCTTTGATAGAGAATCAAGAACAACCAATGGTTGGCTCGGTTATGGGAACGAGACGCAAAGGCAGGGAGTTGGCGCTTCAGGCCTTGTATCAAATCGAGATGACCGGAGATGCGTCGGCCGACGCTATCGAGTTGTTTCTAAACCATTTCGAGGGCGGTGCCAAAGCCAAGGAGTTTGCCCGCCGTTTAGTTTCGGGAGTGGTCGGTCAGCGAGCCGAGATCGACGGTCTGATCGCGCAATGCACAGAACACTGGAAATTGATCCGCCTGGCCAAGGTCGATTTGATGATTCTACGCATGGCAACCTACGAACTCGTCTTTTGCTCGGATATTCCCCTCCAGGTAAGCTTGGACGAGGCGATCGAGATCGGCAAGCGTTTCGGCTCCGACGACTCGGCAACTTTCATAAACGGCGTGCTGGATCACGTGGCGCATGCGAGCACAATCAAAGCCTAATTCCTACAAGCCCATGGAAGAACGGTATCAACCCAAAACCATAGAAGAGAAGTGGCAACGAATCTGGGAGGAGAATAAAACCTTCCGGGTCACGGAGGATGTCGGCAAGCCCAAGTACTACGTCCTTGAAATGTTTCCTTATCCGTCGGGGCGCATCCACATGGGCCACGTGCGCGTGTATGCGATCGGCGACGTGCTCGCCCGCTTTAAACGGATGAGAGGTTACAACGTGCTCCATCCGATGGGATGGGATGCTTTTGGGCTTCCTGCTGAGAACGCCGCGATCGAACGCGGCATCCACCCGGCAAAGTGGACGATGGAAAATATCGGCTACATGCGGGATCAGCTGAGGAAGATGGGCATCTCTTACGACTGGGATCGTGAGATCGCCACGTGCGATCCCGAGTATTATCGGTGGGAGCAGCTGATCTTCATCCGGATGCTCGAGCGGGGACTCGCATACCGCAAGCGTTCCACTGTGAACTGGTGCCCGTCGTGCCAGACGGTTCTGGCTAACGAGCAAGTCGAGAGCGGCCGTTGTTGGCGGTGCGAGTCGGAGGTCACCAAGCGCGACATCGACGGCTGGTTCTTCAAGATCACCAGCTACGCAGAAGAGCTGCTGGATTGGTGCGATCGACTGACCGGCTGGCCCGAACGCGTCATCACTATGCAGAAAAACTGGATCGGCCGCAGCGAGGGCGCCGAGTTCGATCTACCGGTAGTGGGCCACCCGGGCCTGACGGTCCGCGTGTTTACCACGCGGCCCGACACCGTATTCGGCATGACCTATGCTGTGCTCGCGCCTGATCATCCCCTGGTGGACCGGCTGGTGACCGCGGCCGACGAGAAGGCCGAGGTGGAACGCTTCCGCGCCGAAGTGCTCAAGCAATCGGAGCAGGAACGCATAGCCGAAGACCGCCCGAAGCGTGGCCTCAGGCTGTCTGCGCGCGTGGTCAATCCATTTAACGGAAGGGAGATTCCGCTATTCATCGCCGACTACGTGCTCATGATCTACGGCACCGGTGCTATCATGGCTGTGCCTGGTGAGGACCAGCGAGACTGGGATTTCGCGAAAGCGTACGGCCTCGACATCATCGAGACCGTCAAGCGGCCGCTGAACTGGACCGGCGAGGCGTACACCGCCGACGGCGTCAAAATCAACTCCGGCTTTCTCGATGGGCTCACGGTAGCCGAGGCGAAGCGGCGGGCCATCGATTGGCTGGTCGAACGCGGCTTCGGAGAAGGGAAGGTCAACTATCGCTTGCGCGATTGGGGGATTAGCCGCCAGCGTTACTGGGGGGCGCCGATTCCCGTTATGTACTGCGATGCGTGCGGCATGGTGCCCGAAAAGGAGGAAAATCTGCCGGTTGTCTTGCCGCATGACGTGGAAATCAGCGGCAAGGGAGGTTCGCCGCTGGCAGGCCACCCGGCTTTCGTCAGCGCCGAGTGCCCGCGCTGCGGTGGCCAGGCGCGGCGCGAGACCGATACCATGGACACTTTTGTCGAATCATCTTGGTATTTCCTTCGCTACTGTTCTCCCCATTACAACAAAGGGATGGTGGCGCCGGACGCAGCTGCGTACTGGATGCCGGTGGATCAATACATTGGCGGTATCGAGCATGCCGTGCTTCACCTGCTCTACGCGCGGTTTTATACCAAGGTGCTGCGCGACCTCGGGCTCGTTAATGTGGACGAGCCCTTCAAGGCGCTGCTTTCCCAGGGCATGGTCGTTAAGGACGGTGCCAAGATGTCAAAGTCGAAGGGCAACGTCGTCTCCGACGACGTGATCCGCGAAAAATACGGCGCTGACACCGGAAGATTGTTCGAACTTTTCGCGGGTCCGCCGGAAAAAGATTTGGAGTGGAGCGATCAAGGAGTGGAAGGAGGCTATCGTTTTCTTACTCGTTTGTGGCGTTTTACTTTCCAGCATCGGGACATCTTGGTCGCGGCTAGATCGAACGTTGCGCAAAACGAGCTTTCTGCCGATATTAGGAACTTGTACCGGCTGATTCATAGGACCATCAAAAAGGTCACGGAAGACATCGAGGAAAGATTTCACTTCAATACGGCAATTGCTGCTGTTATGGAGCTCTTCAACGCTCTGAGCGCGAGCGCGCAAGATGAGTCCGGGCTTGAAGGAGGCGCGCCGGTCATCAAGGCAGGACTGGAAACCATCATCGTGTTACTCTACCCATTTGTTCCCCACGTCACAAGCGAGCTATGGGAGGCGCTAAACCATAAAGCCGCTCTCGATGGAGTTGCGTGGCCGGACTATTCAGCGGCAGCTCTCGAAGAAGAACAATTGCTGATCGTGGTACAGGTTAACGGAAAAATCCGCAGCAAAATCACCGTGCCCGCCGATGTGACGCAGGAACGGATCGAAACCGAGGCGCTGGCGGATCCGAAGGTCATGGGTTTTTTAAACGGCAAAAAGGTGCAGCGGATCGTTCACGTACCGCGCCGGTTGGTCAACATTGTCGTGGAGGGATAAGCGATTGGAAAAGAAAATTCGACTCGTCGCGCAGCGAATGGCTTTTGCGATTTGCCGATTGCTGCTGCTATTTTTAGCCGGCTGCGGTTATCAGCTTTCCGGTCAGAGTAGCTTTCTACCCAAGGATATTCACACCATTTACGTGGAGCCGTTCATAAATCGAAGTCGTGACGTCGGAATTGAAAAAGAACTAACGACCGCGTTGCGAGGGGAGTTCTACCGTAGAGGCCAGCTGCGAGTGGTTGAACAGTCGGAACAGGCGGATGCTATTTTAAGTGGGGTCGTCCGCTCCTTGGATAGCTCGGTTGTTTCGGTGAACCGCAAGGACGAGGCGCTCCAATATGAATCGGTCATGACCTTGGATGTAACCTTGCGCCGGCGCGAGCCCAATGAAATTATTTGGCGGGGCCAAGGGACACGCTTGACGGGGTTGCATAGCGGTTCACGGGCGGCAGTCGTGACCACCTCGTCGGAATTCAAAACGGGAACGTTAAATGCGGCTGATGTTCGGCAAATGACGGATATACAACTGACGCAAACCCAGAATACGGAATTTCGCGACCAGCTGATGGAGCGCTTTGCTAGGGAACTCCATCAGAGACTCATGGAGATGTTTTGAGCGAGTCTTGCCTGAGTCGCCATTTCCTTTGCCGGGCGGCACAGTGTCATATTCTTACGTGATTAATTAGCGGCGGATAGATGCGCTGCGGATCGTGACAAACGGGACAACCACCGAGACGCGGTGTTACGTTTTATTATGCCTTTGCTTACAGCCTTTCCTAAGGCTTTGTCCACGGCTCGAATCTGAATCGAAGCTGTTTCTAAACTTTTAGACGCGACGGCTTGCCGGGCCCTCTTAATCATCGTCCGCAGTTTTGACTTCGTCTCGATGTTTCTTGCCCTTCGCTTTAAACTTTGCCGGTGCCGCTTGATCACCGATGGGTGAATTGCCAAATTACCCTCCTTGAACTAGTGCATTTTACGTACCATCTCCTTCCTTTAGAGTCAATGCGAATAACAAATCAGCACGGCGCCGCCAGCGCCTGAGGCGACGATTTGTTTTTTCATCGGCTTTGCTAGCCATTTTAACTGCTGCTGTGAGACCATGGAGCCTTTCTAAAGAATTCGTCTGTGCGAGCAAGTCATCAACACCGGTAGTTCAAGCTATTTTAAAAATTCCAAGAACACGAATTTGGTCGGCAACACAGGTGCTTGTCTAGATACTTTTAACTGGGAAAAAATGCTAACTGATTAATATGCAGCGATTTTTTTTGCTGCGAAATTAGGCATTTCGCTGAGCTATGCTATTTTTCGCCTTCCGGCTAGACTCTCGATTCACTTATTAACAACTTATTAACAATTCGTGTGGGCCGAGTTACTCAATCGCGTTTTTCTTTTCATCGGTTAGCGGGAAATTTTCTTGATGAATTCCTTGCTTACAAAATTTTTCCGGTATCAACGAGGTGATCTCGCTTCGGTTGACTGCGGGTGGTCTTTGCTCGCGCATGTATACGGGAGTCATTTTGTGCCAAGAAATTTTACTGGCGTGAAATAGCGTGACTCTCTGGTTCATCTTTTTCTCCGATCACATGTTCCAATTCATCCCAAGCGAAAGAATTGTGATCTACCGAAATGTAAGCACGACGAAGGACGAATTCGCCGGTCAATTCAGCAAAGAGCGGCATCGAATGCCATTGCAACGATGAAATTTCACTGTAAACTAGACTGAGTTTCGGTGAAAATCCCCTTGCAACTCATCGGGACTTGTGCAATAAAAATTCTAGCAAATACGGCTTTCCGAAGATGTGTGACGGGAAAGGAGGTGAACTAAGGATGGGAAAAAGCATCGTGTCATTGCCAGCAATTGCCCTCTTCGCTTTCACTCTAACGTTTGCAGGATGCGGTAAAAAGGAAGAACCAGCACCACCTCCGCCTCCGCCGGCTGCAGCGCCAGCGCCGGCTGAACCGGCGGCTCCTGCAGGTACTCAGGCTGCCCCGGGTGGTGACCAAAAGGCACCGGCGGATCAGCCTCCGGGTGGAGCCCCGATGGAGAAGAAAGACGAGGGAGCTAAAACCAAGTAAGGACGAGCTAAACTTACTGCGGTTTTTCGGCAACCGAAGAAGGGGAAGGGTTTTGACTCTTCCCCTTTTTTGCAATTCCGGCCGGGCGGGAGTGGCTTTGTGGCGAGCGAAACCTACATGACTTTTACGGAGCACCTCGAAGAGCTCCGCTGGTGTTTGCTGAAATCACTGGCTGCCATTACCGTCGCCTCCGGCGCCTGTTATTTTTTCTCCGATTTGATTTTCGGCTTTATCGTGGCTCCGCTCCGGCAGAACTTGCAGCCGGGACAGAGTTTGATCGGGACTGGAGTCACTGAAGCATTTTTTATTGAGATTAAAGTCGCCCTGGCGGCCGGCGTTTTGTTCTCATGTCCGTTCATCTTCTATCAGATCTGGCGCTTCATCGCTCCAGGTCTGTCGGGCAGTGAGAAGAAGCGGGTTCTCCCTTTTGTCCTTTTCGCGACGCTATTTTTTGTCGGCGGGGCCTATTTCTGCTATCGAATTGTTCTGCCCGTTGCGTTTCAGTACTTCATTGAGCAATACGGAACGATGGGAGTGACGCCGGCTATCCGGATCGGCGACTATTTTAGTTTTTTTTTTCGTATGGTTTTGGCGTTTGGCGTGACCTTTGAGTTGCCGGTTTTTACTTTTTTTTTGGTGCGTCTGGGCATTTGGGACTATCGTTTCATGCTCAGGTCATTTCGCTACGCGATCGTTGCGATATTTATCATCGCGGCTGTCTTGACGCCGACGCCTGATATCATCAATCAGTGCTTACTAGCTTTACCGATGCTCTTGCTTTATGTCGCCAGTATCGGGGTGGCTTACGTTTGGCGCCGATAATGTCTGTGAATGCACTATTAACCGAGAGAGGGGATAATTGGACGTCATGATCCTACTGGTCATCGGGATTAGTTGTTTTTCTTTGTTGTTTGCGATTTACCTTGCCCGTTACGTCATTCAACGCGAAATGGGCACTGCGAATATGCAGGAGATTTCCAACGCTATCAAGGAGGGCGCCGAGGCGTTTCTTTCGCGACAGAATCGGACCATTCTCACCCTGTCTGCATTACTGGCGGTGTTGATTTTTGTCCTGTATGCATACGTCCGCACACCCAATCCCGCTGATCCGGTGCCTCCAGTCGAGCTCGCCTTCTGGACGACGGTGGCGTTTGTATTGGGCGCTTTGTGCTCGGTGACCGCCGGATATATCGGCATGTGGGTTTCCATCCGTGCCAATATCCGAACTGCGGCGGCCGTGCGGTCGAGTCTCAACGAAGGATTGCGGATCGCATTGCGCGGCGGCGCGGTCTCGGGACTATTCGTCGTCGCCATGAGTCTTTTGGGTGTCGGCGGCCTGTATGCCTTACTCAATGCTCTGGGACACGATCCGCAGAAAATTCCTTTCACCATCGTGGGCTACGGCTTCGGCGCGTCGTTTGTCGCCCTATTCGCTCAACTCGGCGGCGGTATCTATACCAAAGCGGCGGATGTGGGCGCGGACTTGGTCGGCAAAGTCGAGGCGGGGATCCCGGAAGATGATCCGCGCAATCCAGCTGTGATCGCGGACCTGGTAGGCGACAATGTCGGCGACTGTGCGGGCCGTGGTGCCGACCTATTCGAATCGACTGCCGCGGAGAACATCGGTGCTATGATCCTCGGAGTCGGGCTGTATCCGTATTTCGGCCTCAAAGGAATTCTGTTTCCTCTGGTCGCGCGCGCGTTCGGCCTCATCGCCTCGATCATCGGTGTCGTGATTGTGAAAACCGAAGAAAAGGGAGATCCGATGGCGGCATTGAATCGCGGGTATTACGTGACCAGCGCGCTGGCTATCGCTGGGTTTTTCATCGCGACGAAGTGGCTTTTAACCGTCGATCCCGCGACGCACCCCGGGGCCGAGAACGCCTGGTTTTATTTTTTCCTGTGCGGTGTCATCGGTATAGGGATGGCTCAGGCCTTTGTTTATATCACCCAGTACTACACTGAATACAAATACCGTCCAGTGAAGGCGATTGCCGAAGCCTCTCAAACCGGTCCAGCGACCAACATTATCGTCGGTGTTGCCGTAGGATTAGAATGTACGGCGATTCCGGTCGTAGTGATTTCAGTTGCGATCATCGCTTCCTATTACTTGGGCAACATGAGCGGTGTTGAGCACGCCGGCCTTTTCGGCACTGCCGTTGCGACCATGGGCATGCTGGGTACCGCGGCTTATATACTGGCGATGGACACCTTCGGTCCGATCACGGATAACGCCGGAGGAATCATCGAGATGAGCGGCCAACCCGAAGAGGTGCGGCAAAAGACCGACCGGCTCGACGCGGTCGGCAATACCACAAAAGCACTGACTAAGGGGTATGCCATCGGGTCGGCGGCCCTCGCCGCATTTCTCCTATTCTCAGCCTATCTCGATGAGGTGGCCCACTACGGAAGCAAACTAGAGTCGGTCAATATCGCCAAGCCGGAAGTCTTCGTCGGCGGGCTTTTGGGCGCCATGTTGGTGTTTCTCTTTTCCGCGCTGGCGATCCGCGCGGTTGGCAAGGCGGCGTACTACGTCATCAATGAAGTGAGAAGGCAGTTCAGAGAGAATCCCAATATCCTGAAAGGAACCGCCAAACCGGACTACGGCCGCTGCGTCGATATCGTGACCGTCGGCGCGCTCAAAGAGATGATCCTCCCCGGGCTGCTGGCGGTTTTTATGCCCGTGGTCGTCGGTCTTATATTCCGCCAATTCGGCGTCGGCGCGGAGGCGGTGGCGGCCCTCTTGATGGTCGGGACGATTGCCGGCATTTTAATGGCCACGTTTCTGAATAACAGCGGCGGTGCTTGGGATAATGCCAAGAAATTCATCGAGAGCGGGCAATACGGCGGCAAGGGGTCTGAGACGCACAAAGCAGCGGTGGTTGGAGATACCGTCGGGGATCCATTCAAGGACACTGCGGGTCCCAGCCTGCACGTACTGATCAAGCTGCTCAGCACGATCACGCTGGTGCTCGCGCCGCTGTTTGTCTAAGTACTGTACCGAATTCTCGCGCAATGGTCGCTCAAGGAGCGACCATTGCGTTTAATGCAAAATTCTCCATCGAATGATTTATTGTTTCCATCCCGTGGCGGTTTTTGTACGATAAGACCATCCCGTGCCCGGATGGTGGAATTGGTAGACACACGGGACTTAAAAAAACGTACACCTTGAACGCAACAACGCCTCCAAAACGAGTCGTTCAGGAGTTTAAGACTGGTGTGTGCCATTCCTGAGCCAATTGTAACTGAAGTGTAACTTACCACCTGGTTTCTTGGCCCGATCTTAGCGTGACCACGTTCGCGGCCTTATCTTGGCTTTGCGCATGTTCCCACGTTCGCCGCGCCGCCTCTTTCAAGTCCTCTTCGCTCACGATGTTATAACGGTCAAACACGCTCCGAGTTTTATGGCCGCTCACGCTCAAAAACGGATTGTGGGCTTTGCGTTAAAGAGCCGGTTAGCGTCGCTGTACACCAGAAGAGAATCTTTAGTTGCCGGCGGCGGGCTCATGTACTGCGGGGCGGACCTCGCGGACAGCTACCGACGGGTTGCATATTTACGTGGACAGAATTTTGAAGGGAGCCAACTCGGCTGATCTGCCTGTGGAGCAGCCGACGAAGTTCGAGCTGGTGATAAATCTAAAGACGGCCAAGCAAATCGGCCTAACAATTTCGCCAAGTGTGCTGCTGCGGGCGGACAAGGTGATTAAGTAGCCTGTCGCGTTCAGCTGGTGATTACGAGCTCAATCGCGGGATTGACCGATTTCTCCATCCTGCAGTTGCGGGTGGTTGTGTTGAATTTGCTGTTATTGCGGATCAATTAGCCTGGAAACGGCTCGGTTACTCTCTTATATACGTTTCTCGTGAGCGTTGCCGGTAGTTGTGCGCTTCCACAATCCTCTGAACCATTCGATACCTTCCGGTCCTGAAAGAAAAATGCCGACGCTGAAAACGCCCCAGCTCAAGACCCAGATGACAACCGTCATACCTACTTTGACCGTCGCAGGGAACGGCAAGGCCAGGAGGATGACCGGATACGCCAAATAGACGAGGAAACTGCCGCTTATCAGCACAATTCCCACTGTGAATCGTCCCGTATAATTCGAGAAATCTTTCATAGGCAGAAGGCCGGCTTGTTCGAGCCGTGTTGCCTCTACAAGTCTGCCTCAGGTGAGCATGAAGCATGCCACCGAATCACCGGTATTTTTGACTTCAACCGTCCATTTCTAAGCCGGTTTTGCCAATGCTGGGATAGACGGAAGGTGCTAGGGCGAGCGTAGAAGGAGCTTGGGATCAAGGACAAGTAGGTCGTTTTCATCTCGTTTCTAGTGGTACGGGATCTATCTGAACTTTGCCGCTCATTGACACAATTGCCTAACCATGGGGGTTGAGAAGGACGCGGCGGACCGCGCCTCTCACCCAAAGCCGTTAGCCGTAAGATTGAATTGTATTCTTCGTCAAGACAATCTGCTGTGATCCCAAACTGTAACTGATTTTGTAACTAATCTGGCGATAGACAAGTAAATGAAAGGGCACACACCAGCACCCAAACGCCCGGAATTAGGGCGTTTGGGTGTTCGTGGATGTTGTTGCATCGGGTAGTGGTGTGACTTAAAATCCCGAGGACCGGAAGGGTCCGTGCCGGTTCGAGTCCGGCTCCGGGCACCAAAATCAATAACTTTTTCAGTGGAGCTGTTGCACGGCGGCCGCTATACTACGCGCTAAACCGAACGGGCTCCGGTACTTTCGCGAAAATTGGGATTGATCTCCGAGATTGACTTTAAAGGGAATGCCAAGGCGGTCGCCGCAGAATGATTCGAAAGCTCGCGGTCTTGCGATAAGCGCAAGGGAGATACTGCCGGATGTAGACGAAAGGGCAGCCATGGACAACGTTAATCCACATTTCAAACCGATAAGAGTTTATCTTGAGTCGGTGATGGTCAGTGGGATGCTTCCTACCAAGCACCAGCGACTAAGCGACTATTTTAATTTGGCGGCCGGCTACGAATGCTTCACTCTCAAAGACTCGAGCGCGGAAGATTTCGACGGCCATCCCTTTGCGGTCAACTCTGGGGAATTTCTGATATACAAACCGGAAGTGATGTTGGTCGCCGACATGCGCGAAACAGAGGAAGCCGGTTCATCAGAAGTGAATCTTGAGCGGATCGATAAAGAAGCCAGAAAAGTCATGCTGAGTGTCGGCCCCTTTTGGCTCCAAGGAACGATTCACATCTTACCCGGGAATACGCCCCAACAGGTCTTGACGGGCAAGACCGGGTTCGTTCCTCTGACAGAGGCAAGGCTGCTCAAGCCGGTGCAATCTGAACTTCGAACATTCCTTATCAATCAGACTAAAATAGGCGTTTTGGCCGCTCTGGATTAAAATTTGACGAATTCAATTTAGCGCGCGTCATTCACGAGCCAGCACCGTGGATTTCCTTCATAATCTTTTGAGCTTCTCGTCGACTTCTTTACGAGACGAACTGAGCCGCAGCGCGTTTGGCTTTGCTCTAGGCAACCCGCAATAGATGCACGACCGTCCAATAACTCTTTCGTCGCGTAGCTAAAGTCCTTTAAAAACCGGGAGTGTTATGTGATAGAGTGAAAAATGATCATGGAACAACCGAAGGTGACTTTGGCTGGCATCGAAGCCCAAATCGTAGAATGGCTGGAGACTCAGCCCGGCGGGGCCAACGAGACCTTTATCGCCGAGATGCTTCGGACGGTGATAAGACTCACCCGAGATGGAACGAGTCGCGGCGATTTAAAAATTCTCAACCGGGCATTGAAAGAGCTGCGCTATGCCTTCAGAATCTTCGCTCCTTATCGCTCGGTGCGGAAGGTCAGTATTTTCGGTTCAACTCGCATAGCGGAAGACGATCCCTACTACCTATTAGCCAAGAATCTAGGCCGCGGTCTCGCCGAGGCTGGGTTTATGATCATCACGGGCGCCGGACCCGGGATTATGCAAGCGGGTCACGAAGGGGCCGGTCGGGAAAAGAGCTTCGGAGTCAATATCCGTTTGCCGTTTACCCAGAAGGCCAATCGATTTATCCAAGACGACCCCAAACTGATGACCTTTCATTTCTTTTTTACGCGCAAGTTGATGTTCGTCAAAGGAGCCGATGCGTTTATTTTTTTTCCCGGTGGATATGGGACGCAAGACGAACTGGTCGAAGTGCTGACGTTGGCGCAGACCGGCAAGAGCCAGCTGGTGCCGATTATTCTCATGGACCTGCCAGGCAACAGTTATTGGGGTGAATGGGAAGGGTTTGTACGCCGTGCGATATTGAGCCGCGGCTATATTTCTGAAGAGGAGTTGAGCCTGTTCAAGGTCATCAACGATGTCGACGCGGCGGTTGGAGAGATCAAGAGCTTCTATCGTAATTATCACTCCTACCGTTTTGTGAGGCATAACTTGGTGATTCGCCTCAATCATCCACCCTCGCCTACGCTGATCGATCACTTGAATCGAGAATTTCACGACATTCTGAGTGACGGAAAGGTTCGGCAAACTGAGCTCTTACCGGATGAATCGGACGAGCCGGACACATTGCACCTGCACCGCCTGCTCGTCCACTTTAACCGACAGGATTTTGCCCGCCTAAGGCAGATGATCGACGTTATCAATCAAGAAGATTAGCTAAGAGGAACAGACTATGGCGTTCCAGCGAATTGCTATCTTGAGCATCGGTGAAATGGGCTATCATTGGGCGCGGATTCTAACCAGCCGCGGCGTTGAGGTGCTGACCTATGCCAAAGACCGAAGCGAAACCACACGCAAGCGAGCGGAGACTATCGGCGTGAAATGTCTTCCGTCGATGAATCGTCTTGTCCGGGACGCCGATCTTATTGTATCTATCGTGGTCCCGTTTGCGGCAAAGCGCGTGGCTTCGAAGGTCGCCAAGGCAACCGCAAAGTTGGGTCGAAAGGATCTTCTCTATCTCGACGCGAATGCCATTTCTCCGATGACAGCCGATGAAATTGCCAAGACGTTGACCGCGATCGGAGTGAATTTTGTCGATGGCTGCATTATCGGCTCTGCCGCGAAGATGGACAAGGGAGCTGTGGTCTATGTTTCCGGACCTCAAGCGGCGCGCATGCAGGAGTTGGACTCCTACGGCTTATCCGTGAAGGTACTGGGGCCTAAGGTCTCCCAAGCCTCCGCGTTCAAGGTCGTTTACGCCGGCTTGACCAAGGGCCTTCAGGGGCTGTTTGTCGAACTTTTCATGGGAGCGAAAAATTTTGGTCTGTTGGATGAAATTCTTCAGCGTTACGAAGAGAGCTTCCCAGGGTTACTGGAGAAGGTGACTTCGAGCATCGTGGCTTTGCGCATCCACGCGGGCAGACGGGCGGAGGAGATGGATGAGCTGAAACGGACCTTTAACCATTACGGGATGGATGCGTTCATGGCGCCGGCCGTTAAGAAGGTTCTACAATCCATCGCGGCTTTGGAGATCGGCAAAGCCTCTGAGACCGGGGCGCGTGACGGAGATCTTTTAGGAACAGTTGAACTGTTCTTCCAAAAAGGACTGTTGCAAAACAGCTCGAACGCTAGGGCAACGTCAGCCAGCCCGTCGGTGGGCTAGTCATCCTGCGGAATTCCTGGTATTGAGGTCGGATTAAAAAGGCACAGGAGGAAAAGAAAGTGGCCAAACCACAAAGCCGAGTGGAAAAAAAGCAGCCGGAGTACGGTTCTGATGTCGTGGTCGATTTGATGAAAGCTTTTGATATCGAATACGCGGCGTTCAATCCGGGCGCGACGTTTCGGGGAATTCACGATTCCATTGTCAATTACGGCGGCAATTACAAACCGGAAGTTATTTTTTGTAATCACGAGGAAATTTCCGTGGCAGTTGCCCACGGTTATGCCAAGGCTAAAGGCAAGCCCATGATCGCCATCGTGCATAACATGGTCGGCTTGCAGCACGCGAGCATGGCGATTTTCAATGCCTATATTGACCGGGTTCCGATCATGGTCCTGGGCGGAACCGGGCCGATGAATACGAAGCGCCGCCGGCCGCGCATCGATTGGATTCACACGGCCCTCGTGCAGGGAAACCAAGTGCGAGACTACGTGAAATGGGACGATCAGCCGTACTCCCTGGCCGACGTGCCGGATTCTTTCATTCGCGGTTACCGCATTGCTACGACCGAACCGATGGCGCCCGTCTACATCAACTACGATGCGGATATCCAGGAAGATTCGATCACGTCGCCGACTGAGATTCCCGACGTCGGCCGGTATGCGCCGCCAGCGCCGATGCAGGCGAATCCGGAAGCGCTCAGAAAAGCGGCTCAGTTGCTGGTCAATGCGCAGTCGGCGCTCATTATCGCCGACACGCTTGGACGAAATCCAAGAACCGTGCCTGCGCTGATCGAATTGGCGGAGCTCTTGTCAATTCCGGTCGTTGACAAAGGCGCGCGCTTCAATTTCCCCACCACCCATCCTCTGGATGTGACAGACGGCGCGCGAGATTTACTGAAAAAAGCCGACGTTATTTTGGCTCTCGATGTGGCGGACCTGTTCGGCTCGCTGACGACGGTCAGTAAACAAACGCGCGTCTGCGAATATGTCACCTCGCCTGGGGTGAAGCTCATCAGCATCGGGATGCATGACATGTTGGTGCATTCTTGGGCCGGCGACTATCAAGCGCTGCAGGCCGTGGATTTGCCGATGTCTGCCGACACCTCGGTCGCCGTTCCGGAACTGAGCCGGCTCTGCCGTGAACTCCTCGGCAACGACGGCAGGAAAAAGGCTGCCATCGAAGCCAGGCAGAAGGAGCTCGCCGAAAAGCACAGTTCTCGACGTGCCAAGTGGCTGGCGGATGCGCAAGCCAAGGGCTCGCAAAAAGAAATATCGACTGCATGGTTGGCTCTGGAACTCGGCGAGGTTATCAGGAAAGAGGACTGGGTGCTGGTGAACGGAAGTTCTAACGGTTGGGCCCGGCGCCTGTGGGATTTCACCAAACCGAACCAATATCTCGGGGCGAGCGGCGGCGCCGGCGTTGGTTACGGTTCGGGTGCGGCCATCGGCGCTGCGCTGGCGCTCAAGGACACGGGCAAGCTCGCTGTAAATATTCAAGCGGACGGCGACCTGCTTATGACGTCCAGTTCTCTTTGGACGGCGGCAAAGCACAGGATTCCGTTGCTGATCGTGATGCACAACAACCAGTCCTTTTATAATTCCGAGGAGCATGGGATCGAAGTCGCAAAATTCCGCAACCGGCCGGTGCAGAACGCTGGCATCGGGACCCATGTGGATGATCCTGCCGTTGATTATGCCAAGATGGCGCAGTCGTTTGGCGTGAGCGCCGAAGGACCGGTTCAACGGCCCGCGGACGTGAGGCCCGCTCTCGAGCGCGGGCTCCAATATGTCAAAGAAAAGAAACTGCCATACCTGGTCGATGCCATTGTAGAGCCACGGTAGATTTGAGCCATTTCCCATGGCCAACGATCCGTACGAAGAGTTTCGTCGCGCGGTCGCATGCCCCGACCAAAAAATTGAGCTCGCGCGCGCGGCGCTGACGATCGCGGCGGGCGAGTATCCGAACCTGCTTATCGCCGAATACCTTTCGCGGATCGACTTGCTGGCGGCAGAAGTCGCCGAGCGAATAGGTCAGGAAAGAAATGTTTACCGTTCCATTGCTGGCCTTAACCACGTTCTCTTTCAACGCCACGGTTATCGCGGTAATCGTTCTGAATATTTCGATCCGAAGAACAGCTTTTTAAACGAGGTCATGGAGCGCAAGAGAGGGATTCCGATCACGCTATCGGTTCTCTACATGGAAGTCGCACAGCGGATCGGACTGCCTCTTCTTGGAGTCGGTTTTCCAGGACACTTTTTGGTTAAATATATCGATGACGAGCAGGAGATTGTGATCGATCCCTTTAACGGTGGCGAGGTTTTGTCCACGGACAGCCTGGAAACGCTTCTGCGCCAACTCTTTGGCGGAAATATCGTGCTGCACGCTGATCTCCTCGAGCCAGTGACAAAGAAACAAGTCATTCGGCGGATGCTTTACAACCTCAAGGCGATTTACCTGAGGCGGAATGATTTCTTAAAAGCGCTTTCGATTATCGAGCGCCTTCTGATTCTCGAACCCGGCTCGGCGGACGATTTACGAGATCGCGGGGCGGTTTTTTTAAAACTTGAATGTTTCAGCCAAGCCTTGGCGGACTTTGAAACCTATCTTCGTATGGCCCCCGACGCCGAAGACGCGGTGGCGATTAAAGAACAGGTCGTGAACTTAGCGAAGCAAGTGACGCAAATCCATTAGCGGGCGCGTGTGTCAGCGGTTCAAAACTGATGCTTCGAGAACTCGCGAAAACTGAAGGCGAATGACGTGGTCAGAAAAAAGTCCTTCACCATCGCCGAGGTAAGCTGCCAAGGCCGAATCTGCCACAGCCGCATTTGCCGCGCGTTTGCCAGCGTCTGCGTCCAGATGCGTTGCAATTCCTGGCGTGAGTAGATGGCGCGGTTATTCAACGGGTCGAATTTAACCAGGCGCAAGCGTGCTTTCGAAGGGAGAGATTTGCGCAAACATCCGTAGGCGTCTTGCCACTCGTGAATGCGGTCTCCGAGCCGGATGCCGTCTTGAATCTTATACATCTCGTCCAGCCAACGTCGCGCAGCGTCTCCCTCGCGCAGCCTGAGCTCCTGGATTCTGCCCCTCAGACTTTCCCATTGTTTTAAAAACCGATTGAGATCCTTCCGAGTCCAAAGGATTTTCGAGGAGAGCTCTTCCAGTGGGTCGAGCAGAGCTCGGGCTTTCTCCGGTAATGCTTCTTTGGCGTTGGTATAGATTCTTTGCAACTCGCCGATGCGAAGGGCTTGCCAGACGTCACCCTGGACTCTTTGAATTTGCTCCAGCCATTTTTCTTCGGTCTCACTTTTTTTCCGAGTCTGTAGCCAAACCTCTTCCATCTCCTTCATGAATTTGGCCCAGGAAATGAGCAGCTGGGTAATTTCCTTGGCGCGCTTCCAGGCGTGCATGGGCAGGGAATCGATGGCATATCCGGCACGGCGGGCTTTGCGGTCTTTCAAACGGAAGAAGCCAGCAACCATGGGGTGTTGTTTTTCGATCAGAGCGGCGTTTTTGTACCAGAAGAACACCGACATAAGGTTCCAATAGTTCTTCGCGTTATCACTCCAGCGCGACAGGACCTTGATCATATTCTCTTTGCTATAGAAAGTCTTCCAGGCGTTTTCGTAGGCTTCGGTCCATTCCTCGGCCGTCATGCGCGGATGATGGATGGTGGCGTGAAACGAATCGCGTTTGTTGAAATCGGGATCCATCCACTCGCCGCGTTGCCTCATTTCGCGATGGTCCTGAGAACCGGGCAGTGGGGTCAGCATGAAAAAAGAGGCTTGGTCGGGCCCGACTTCGTCCATCAGAAAACGAATGTCGTTCGGCACTTGATCTTTGCAGTCCCAAGGAAGACCGATGATGTATCCCGTGTGCACCACCACTCCGGCCTCGTGCCATTCTTCGATGATATCTCTATACTCCTCGACGTTGTTTTGCTTCTTACCTTCGGCCTTCAAGTTCTCCGGGTTAACGCTTTCCATGCCGATGAAGACCTGAGTACACCCCGCCTTAGCCGCCAAGCTGACAAAATCCTTTGGCTTGCGGGCCAGATCCACCTGCATCATAAAAGAGACCTTAATGCCTTCTTGCCGGAGTTTGATGATGGCTTCGAAAGTCTCGCGCCAGAGTTTCTTCCTGGCAAAATTGTCATCGGTGAAGAAATAAAACGATACGCCATGCTCCGAATAGTTCCTACGCAGGAGCGCCGCGATGCTCTCCGGACTGCGCTCGCGCATCTTGCGTCCCTGCACATTGATGATCGTGCAGAAGCTGCAAGCAAACGGACAGCCCCGCGAAGTATCCGCGGTTCCGAAAGTCGGATAGGCAAAATGCTCCATAGTCTTGGGGCTGGTCTTCGGCAGCGGAGAAGATTCAATATCGACTAGGCTCTGCAAGTCCTGGGCAAAACTATAAATGGGTTTCAGTTGATCGTGGAGAAAATCGGACAGGATCATCTCCCATTTGCCTTCGACCTCGCCGGAAACCACGCAAATGGACTCGCGAACCAATTCTTGGATATCCGGCTCTTGTTCACCCAACATGTTGATCGTCCCACTGGTGTGAAACCCGCCGATGATAACCGCGATGTCTTCGGCTCGGAAAAGCCTCGCCATGTCCAGTGCACGCGGAAACTGGTTGGTTTGCACGCCGACTAGACAGACTAAAAGCTTCGTGCCGGGCTCCCGGCTCCACCTTATGATTTTCTTGATCGGAACTTTTTCCGCGGTTTCGTCGAAGGTCGTGACTTCAATGGGGAGGTCGCCGAACACGCGGCGCTCTTTTACATCATCCGTCAGACCGTGAAGAACATTGAGTGTGTTACTCGGAAGGACACCTTTCCAGAACCGAATCAAATACCCGTCATCGTCGTACTTGGAAGGCTTAATCAGCACAATCCGAAATTTCTCGAATCTCCACGGCTTCGGCATCTCTGCCTCCTGAGCACTTGTAAGTTTGTGCGGCATTTCTTATAAATAGGCGAGTAAAATCAATATTTTTGAAACTGTAACAACCACTCTGTTTCATGTCAAGGCTTTTTTTCATGCGCGTAACGTTCATGACTGCTTTTTTACCGCAGTTCCCATGATTCAGCTGTTCCACGTTTTCAAGACCTATCCGCCAAACTCCCAGGCTCTGAACGATATTAGTTTGGAAATTGACAAAGGCGAGTTCGTTTTCCTTACGGGCCCCAGTGGCGCGGGTAAAACGACGTTGCTCAAGCTGCTTTTTCGCGAGGAGGAGCCTACCAACGGACAGATCTTGCTGAATGGCCAGAATATCAACCGACTGAATAGACGCGGGGTCGCGCGGCTACGGCGACAGATCGGTTTAGTCTTTCAGGAGTTCAAGTTGTTGCCTCGCTTGACGGCGCTGGAAAACGTGGCGTTGGCCGCGGAGGTGGTCGGAACCTCCAAAAATGGAAGTCATACCAAGGCCTATCATTTGCTGCGGGAGCTTGGGTTGAAGGAGAAGTACACGGCGAAGCCGCTGACGCTCTCCGGCGGGGAGCAGCAGCGTGTGGCGATTGCGCGCGCTGTGGTCAACGATCCGATGCTTTTGTTGGCCGATGAGCCTACGGGCAACTTGGACGCGGAGATTGCGGACGAAACGATGCGTATGTTCCTCAAGATCAGAGAGCGGGGGACCACGATCATCATCGCGAGCCACAATCTTGAATTGATTAAACGATACGGCACAAGGATCATTTCTCTCCGGCATGGTTTCGTAGCCGATGACCTGCAAAAGGTCGTAAGACACGAGGGCATGCATTGAAGTTGGCGCCACTTGGCTTCGTCGTTCGCCGGGTAAGGAACAATCTTTGGGAATTACCCTGGACGCACGTGCTTACCGCGGCAACGATGGCGACGACCCTTTTTGTCTTTGGGGCCTTTATGCTCTTGCAAGAAAATTTACAGAACCTTCTCAAGGCCTGGGGTGAGCAAATCCAAGTCAATGCCTATCTGGACAAAAGTCTGGACGCCGCCGACGTTCAAAGGCTCTTGGCTCGGGTGCGGACCTTTCCCGAGGTGGAAGGGGTGCGCCATATCTCCCAAGAGCAAGCCTGGAGGGACTTCCAAGCCGCTCTGGGAGCCCAGTCGGGTGTGCTTGAGGGGCTTCCGCAGGATGTTTTGCCGGCGTCATTCGAAATTAAGATCCGGGAAAATTTCCGCGATGGACCGATGATCGAGGATTTCGTCAATCGACTCAAACGGGAAAAGGGCATCGCACTCGTCGAATATCCGCAGGAATGGGTTGATCGGTTGAGCCTTGTGGTGCTTGCCGTCCAGTGGGTCAAATGGATTTTTGGCGGCGCGCTCTTCCTCGCGACTTTCTTCATCGTGGAAAGCACGGTGAAACTCGCCCTCCTAGCGCGCCGAGACGAAATCGAAATCATGCAGCTCGTCGGCGCGTCGGAAGCCATGATTCAAGCGCCGTTTGTCGTTGAGGGCATGATTCAGGGCATCGCCGGCGCGACTCTCTCGATCATCGGGCTTTGGTTTACATTTCAATGGCTGCGCAATGAAATTCCAACCTTCGGTCTTTTGGGTTCGTTCAGCCAATTTCACTTCCTCAACGCGCGCCATATCGCCTTGATGCTTGCGATCGGGTGGCTTCTTGGAGCCGCGGGTAGTCTATTCTCTCTGCGGAGGTTTATTAAGACGTGGTGAGGCTGACTTGGCGAACGCTGGGTTTTTCGCTTGCCTTAGCCCTTCTTGTGCCGCTGGGTCTTAAAGCGGCGAGTGTGGATAGAGACCTCGAGGGTATCAAGAAAAAAATCGAGAAAGAGAAACAGGGTATCTCGCAGACGGAAAAAAAAGAGGGTTCTATCCTGCAATCGTTGGGAAAGATCGAAGAAGATTGGCAAAGGAAGACGAGAGAGTTAAAGGACGCCAACGCAAAGCTCGATTCCATTTCGACGGAAATACAAAGGAAAGAGGCGGAAGCGGAAAAAATAAAGAATTCCATGAGAAATAGACAGGAGCTGTTGCAGCGACGCGCCGCGGCGCTTTATCGCTGGTATCGCAGCGGAAGCCCTTTTGTCATCCTTAACGGAGACGTTTCCCTGACCGCGTTTTTGCAACGCAAGCATTATTTGGAAACGACGGTGTCTTACGATCGCGAGCTGGTCGAGAAATTAAGTGAACAGGCGCAACGGCACGAAGTGCTTCGAGAAGAGCTCGCGCGTAAAAAAGTAGAGCTGAGCGATCAAAGACAAGTGCTTGCCCAGTCCAAAGATTCCGTCCGTAAAGAAGCCGAAAAGAAGAAAGAGATGCTTGCCAGTATCCGACAAGAAAAAGAGACGCGGGTTCGCGCTCTCAAAGAACTAGAACAGGCGGCGCTCCGCCTACAAAAGATGATGGATGAGCTTGCTAAACGAGCCCTCAGCAAGCCGCCGGAAGTGCCTTCCGGTGTTGGACTTGGGGCCATGAGGGGCAAATTGGATTGGCCTGTTCGGGGTGAGCTCACAAGCGGCTTCGGCAGAACCCGACATCGGGAATTTGCCACCGAAGTTTTTCGCAACGGCATCGACATTGAGGCTTCCCTGGGTCAGGAGATCAAGGCGGTGGAGAAAGGCACGGTGGTTTTTGCGGACCGCTTCTCCGGTTATGGCAACATGGTCATCATCGATCACGGAGAGCGGTACTATACCATTTATGCCCACCTCTCTGAAATTCTTAAGAAAAAGGGAAACCCGATCAAACGGGGGGAAACCCTCGGATTGGTCGGCGACAGCGATTCCTTGGCGGGGGCAACGCTCTACTTCGAAATGCGTAAGGACGGCCGGTCCGTTGATCCTTTGCCCTGGTTTAAGAAGCCATAGATATTTCTATTCGGTTAAGATAGTATACGAACGATTGAAAGGAATTCAGCGAGGAGACAGCCTATGAGATTCGTAGGAAAACATGGTATGCCGGTAGCCCTGTTATTTGTGGGAATGGCACTTGGGTTTTTTCTGGCCGGTCACTGGGTACCTAATGTAGCGGCGGTGCCGCGCCAGGATTATGAAAGCCTCGAAACCTTTACGAACATTCTTTCCATCGTCAAGAAAAGCTATGTGGAAGAAGTCGATACCAAGAATTTGGTTAACGGCGCTATCAACGGAATGTTGAGTTCGCTCGATCCGCACAGCGCCTATCTCACCCCTGAACTTTACAAAGAACTGCAGATGGATACGCAGGGACGCTTCGGCGGTCTGGGAATCGAGATCACGGTCAAAAACGGGGTCCTGACGGTGGTGTCGCCCATTGAAGATACGCCCGCGTTCAAGGCCGGCATTAAACCAGGCGACATGATCTTCAAAATCGGCGACGAATTCACTAAGGATATGACTCTTGTGGATGCCGTAAAAAAAATGCGCGGCCCCAAGGGTACGAAAATAAAAATCTCCATCAAAAGAGAGGGTGTCCCGGAGCTGATTGACTACACGCTCGAGCGTGACACCATTCGAGTGCAAAGCGTTCGCAGCCGCGGGCTGGACGAGGGTTATGGATATATTCGGCTCGCTCAATTTCAAGAGCGCAGCGACCGCGACGTGCAGAAGGCGCTGGAGAAGCTGGCTGCGGAGAAAGGCGGGCTCAAAGGCCTCGTTCTCGATTTGCGAAATAATCCCGGCGGACTTCTTACGCAGGCGGTGCGCGTTGCCGACCTGTTTCTTGACTCCGGTTTGATTGTTTATACGGAAGGTCGTATCGAGTCGCAAAAACAAAAATTCTTCGCACAAAAAGAAGGCTCTTGGCTGGATTTCCCGATCGTAGTCTTGGTCAACGGCGGCAGCGCCAGCGCCTCCGAGATCGTCGCCGGCGCCTTACAGGATCATAAGCGGGCCGTGGTTCTAGGCACCAAGACGTTCGGAAAAGGCTCCGTCCAGACCATTCTTCCTTTGGACGACAACTCCGCGTTGCGGCTGACGACGGCTCGTTACTTTACGCCAAAGGGCCGCTCGATCCAGGCGACGGGTATTGTCCCGGATATCGTGGTCGACGGCTCCCCGCAGCAAGAGGGAAAAGTCGAAGAAAAGAAACGGAGTCCGGGCCTGCCCCTGCGCGAGGAGAATCTGCCCGGGCACTTGCAGAACCCCCTACAGCAAGCACCTGGGCAACAGCAGGACCCGGGTGAAAAAGAGAAAGAAAAATTGTTTCCGCCGTCTGCTCCCACGGGAGACGAAACCATCGACAACGATGTCCAGCTCAAACGGGCGCTCGATTTGCTCAAGAGCTGGGACGTATTCAAACAGTTAGTGCAAAAGAAGGCGGCCTAGCTTTTTGTAGCGCTTCTTCCAGTGATCGCCGCGCGTCGTCTCAGTTAGCCCTCCCTGGGGAGGGCTAACTTTTTTCGCGAGCCAGGTCGTTCATCGATATGGCAAGAAACCGTAGCGAAGTGTCCGACCTACCGTTGTTTGCAGGTGAACGTCCGCGTTTTCTCACCGTTAGCGAACTCAACGAGATTGTAAAGAGCGCTCTCGAATCACAACTGGACGCTTTTTGGGTTTTGGGAGAGATCTCCAATTTTAGAGTGCCACCCTCGGGGCATTTTTACTTCACACTCAAGGACGACAAGAGCCAGATTGCGGCGGTCATGTTCCGGCGGCAAGGGGCGAGTCTGTCGTTCCTGCCTGAGGACGGCATGGAAGTGCTCTGCTTCGGACGAGTGAGTCTTTACTCGGCCCGGGGAGATCTCCAACTCTACGTAGAAAGCATCGAGCCAAGGGGCCAGGGCGCTCTTTACCTCGCCTTTGAACAGCTAAAAAAGAAGCTCGGCGCAGAAGGGCTCTTTGCCCAGCAGCGGAAGAGGCCTTTGCCGTTTTTGCCGGCATCCATTGGAATTGTTACGTCGGATAAAGGAGCGGCCCTGTATGACATGCTGCGAATCATCGGTGACCGATTTCCCGAGCGCCGAATCGTAATCCGTCCGGTTAAGGTTCAGGGCGAGGGCGCCGCTCAGGAAATCGCCGCCGGCATTGCAGAGTTGGCTCGGTACGGCGACGTCGATGTGGTGATCGTCGGGCGTGGAGGCGGTTCGCTGGAAGATTTGTGGTCCTTCAATGAGGAGATCGTAGCGCGGGCGATCTTTGCTTCGCCGATTCCGGTTATTTCCGCGGTTGGCCATGAGATCGATTTTACCATCGCTGATTTCGTCGCCGATCGACGCGCGCCGACGCCGACCGCGGGCGCCGAAATGGTGATCCCCAGAAAAACCGATCTCATCGAGCAGCTTGTAAATTTCGAGGACGCACTTGTCAGCGCCATACAAGCGAAACTGGAGATGGCGCATGACCGTTGGCGTGGTCTGGTGAAAAGACTCACGGATCCGGGACGGAAGTTGCGTGAGAATCAGCAACGGCTGGATGAGTTGTCGATAGATTTGCTGCGTCGCTTCCAAGACCGTCTGCGCCGATTGAGAGATCAACTCGCCCAGGCCACCGGACGGCTCGATGCTTTAAGCCCTTTGGCGGTGTTGGACCGCGGCTACAGCATTGCCCATAAGTTGCCCGAGGAAGTCATCGTCAAAGATGCGGCCTCCTTGAAAATCGGTGATCGACTGCGCGTCCGCTTTGCCAAAGGAAAATCCGTCTGTAAGGTCGAGGAATGTGAGTGAGATAATCGTGGGTCGAATTGTGACGATCACGATCGCTGTGCTCGGGGTTTTTTTCGGCGCCGCTTTTGGCGGATCACGATCGCCGTCGGTCGCGGTAAAACCCATCGAAGTTTTTCAGGGCGAGATTGTGGAGTTGAAAGTGTCTGGCATCGGGTTGGCAGCAGTCGAGGGCCAATTGGGGAAAGAGACGGTCCGCTTTTATCCGAGCGGGCGTGGAACTTTTTCCGCACTGGTGGGCGTGGATTTGGAAGCCAAACCGGGCCCGGCAAGAGTCTTGGTTAAGGGAACGCAACGGGCGGGCGGGTATCGGGAGACCCAAATCGCGCTTAAGATCAAACCGAAGGCATTCGAGAAAGAATCCTTTTCTGTTCCTCCAGAATTTGACCAACTGAGTCCGGAGATGCTCGAAAGAATTCACCGCGAGCAGGAACAACTGACTCGCGTCTTTTCGACATCCGTCCCGGAACGGTTATGGGAGAACCCGTTTATCGCACCCGTGCAGGGTGATATCAGTTCTTCGTTCGGTTACCGTAGGGTGATCAATGACGCGCCGCGCGCGCCGCATACGGGGGTCGATCTCAAGGCGCCCATGGGAACCGAAGTGCTGGCCGTGAATAACGGTCGAGTCGTTCTAGTGGGGGACTTTTTTTTCAGCGGCAATAGCTTGGTATTGGATCATGGCGCCGGGCTATACACCATGTATTTTCATCTTTCCGAATTCAGAGTCCAGGAGGGAGCTGAAGTGCGAAAAGGCGAGGTGATCGGATTGTCCGGAATGACGGGTCGGGTCACCGGACCCCATCTCCACTGGGGCGCGCGTCTCAATGGCGCTCGCATAGATCCATTCGAATTAGTCAAGAAATCGGGCGGGATGTCCGACAAAGCTTTCCGTTCGGATGCCGCCGCCGATAAAGTGGAGAAATAATATGACGAAGAAGGATCAGATCAACAAGCCATTCGAGGCGGCGCTGGAAGAGCTGGAAAACGTAGTGGAGCGGTTGGAATCCGGCGACTTGTCTTTGGAGGATTCCCTGGCGGCCTTCGAAAAAGGTGTCGGGTTAGTTAAATACTGCAATCAAAAATTAACCGAAGTGGAAAAGAAAGTTGAATTTTTGCTCAACGACAAAGAGGGAAGGCTCCAGCTCAAAACGCTGGACATGGCATCCAGGGGTGAGGATGAAGAGCCGGAGGAGTAGTTGAGTAGCCGTTGCTTTCCTAGACGGCGCAACGGTTACGGGCGGGACGCGGCCAACCATTGGCGTTGTTGTTCGAAGCAACCCCGCGTTTGAAGATCAAAGTGGGTCAGTGATACATTGACGAGGCAAACGGCGCCGGTTTTCAACGCCACACGTGACGAGTTTCGACTTTAATCATTATTTGGCTACCCGACGAGCCGCGATTGATCGTGCCTTAGATCGATATGTAGGAGAGCAGCAGGGCCAAGGGCACGCAGTCTGGCGGGCGATGCGATATGGGCTGTTCCCCGGCGGAAAAAGAATTCGACCGATTTTAACCCTGGCGGCCGGCGAACTCTTCGGCGCGAAGCACAAGTTGTTGATGCCGTTCGCGTGCGCGTTGGAGATGATCCATGCTTACTCGATCATTCACGATGATTTGCCGGCCATGGATGATGACGATTTGCGGCGCGGCGAACCGACCGCTCATAGAGTATTTGGCGAAGGGATGGCGTTGCTCGCCGGGGATGGGCTGTTGACCGAGGCCTTTCATATAATTTCAGCGCCCCAGGTGGCACGCTCGGTGCCTTCAGCGTTAGTCCTGGATTTGATCCATGAAATTGGCCACGCGATCGGGGCGGCGGGTCTCGTGGGCGGACAGGCTTTTGATCTGGAAGCCGAAAATAAAGAGGTGGATCTTGCCACCGTAGAGTACATTCACGTCAGGAAGACCGGCGCTCTGATCCTCACCGCCATTCGAGTCGGAGCCCGAGCGGCGGGGGCCAAGGGGACGGAGTTGCGCCGCGTCTCTCGCTACGGCGAATTTCTCGGGCTCGCGTTTCAGATCGCCGACGATATTTTAGACGTGAAAGGGCAAACGCCGCCCGGTGAGCGGCCGGAGTCCGGACGCAAGGAACGGAAGAAGGCGACCTATCCGGCCGTCGTGGGCGTGGTGCAAGCGAAAGAACGGTTAAAAGAGCTATTACAACAATCGCTCAAGCAGTTGAGCGGGTTCGGCGCGGAGGCCGAGCATCTCAGAGCTATGGCTCATTTTGTCGCGGGGCGGGCCTTACACGAAGAGAGGAATTCAAAAATACCGGAGATCCAGTTCTAATGGCACGTTTGCTTGATGGTATCGAATATCCCAGAGACGTTCGCAAGTTGACTCTAAACGAGCTTCCTCAACTGGCTACGGAGATCCGGGAAGAGGTCATCTCCGTAGTATCGGAAGTCGGTGGTCATTTGGCCTCGACGCTCGGCGCGGTAGAGCTGACGCTGGCTCTTCATTACGTGTTTAAAACCCCCGAAGATCGCATCGTCTGGGACACCGGACACCAGGCGTACGCGCACAAGCTCATTTGCGGCAGACGCAAGCGTCTCGCAACCATCCGTCAGTTGGGTGGCGTCAGTGGTTTCTTGAGCCGAGAGGAAAGCAAATATGACGTGTTTGGCGCGGGCCACGCCGGGACGTCCATATCCGCAGCCCTGGGAATGGTGGAAGCGAAAACCTTGGAAGGATCGTCGCGAAAAGTCGTGGCGGTGATTAGCGACGGCGGACTCAGCGCGGGGTTGACCTTTGAAGGCCTCAACCAGGCGGGTCATCTAGACAAAGACCTGATCGTTGTTCTCAACGACAATGAGCATTTTATCGATCCCAGAGTCGGTGCCGTCTCTTCCTTCCTCAGCAAACAGTTCACCACCGATCTTGGCGTTCGATTGCAAAAGAATCTCTCGACCTTGCTCCACAACTTGCCGAGCGGTGAGAACCTTAAATACGTAGCGCGCAAATTCAGGGATTCTTTTTTAGGCTTAGTCACGCCGGGATTTCTTTTTGAGAGCTTAGGGTTCCAATACGTCGGTCCCATCGACGGGCATAATGTTGCCGAGATGGTGACGACCCTGGAAAACGTCAAGAAGATCGACGGACCCACTCTCATTCACGTCCTGACGAAAAAAGGCAAAGGCTACGCGCCGGCCGAAAGAGACCCGGTCAAATATCACAGCGTGACTGCGTTTCACGTGCTCACCGGCAAGCCAAAGAAGGAAAAGAGCGCCACCCCGAGTTACACGGATGTATTTGCCCACGCCCTTATTCGCTTGGCAAAAGAAAATCCGAAGGTGATCGGCATCACCGCCGCTATGGGAAGCGGAACCGGAATCGATAAACTGTCAAGGGAAATTCCCGACCGTTCCTACGACGTCGGCATCGCTGAGCAGCACGCCGTGACCTTTGCGGCGGGGATGGCAACCGAAGGTCTGATCCCGGTGGTGGCCATCTATTCGACATTTCTCCAGAGAGGATACGACGAGATTCTGCACGACGTCTGCTTGCAGAATCTCCACGTTGTTTTCGCCCTGGATCGCGGCGGTCTTGTCGGTGCGGACGGGCCCACCCATCACGGCGTGTTCGATTTTGCCTATATGCGTGCGATTCCCAATATCGTCATCATGGCGCCCAAGGATGAGAATGAACTTCAGCACATGCTTAAGACCGCCATCGAGCACGACGGGCCTATTTCGTTACGCTATCCGCGCGGCGAGGGTTGGGGCGTAGAAATGGACCGCGAACTGCGGCGGATCGAGATCGGCAAGGCGGACCTTTTGAGGCCAGGAAAGGACGTTGCGATTCTGGGGATCGGCCATACGGTTTTGCCTGCACTGGAGGCGGCGCAGGACCTGGCGCCGTTGGGTATTGACGCTGCTGTGGTGAATGCTCGCTTCGTGAAACCGTTGGACAAGGATCTTTTGCGTGACGTCTTGACACGGGTTCCCAACATCATCACCGTCGAAGACCATGTCATCGCCGGCGGTTTTGGCGCCGCGATTCTGGAATTTCTCGCCGAAGAGGGAATCAGCAATGTGCGCGTTCGGCGCTTGGGTGTTCCGGACCGTTTCATTCCTCACGGAACTCAGGATGAATTGAGAAAACTCTGCGGCTTCGACCGAGAGGCTATTACCCAAACCGCGCTGCAAGTGGTTCGGTTCGAAAGGAAGCGACACAAGGAGGGATGGGAAAGAGGGAGCGCGTAGACAAACTTTTATGCGACCGCGGATTGGTGGGCAGTCGGGAGGAGGGGCGCGGTAAAATATTGGCCGGCGACGTTCTGGTGAATGACCGGCCGGTCACCAAAGCCGGAACCCTGGTGGACGAGAATGCCGCTATCCGATTGAAGACCAAGGCCTCACCCTACGTGAGTCGGGGTGGAACGAAGTTAGAAAAAGCACTGCAAGAATTTCACATCAGCCCAAACGGGAAAGTCGCCCTCGATGTCGGTGCATCAACGGGTGGTTTCACCGACTGTTTGCTTGCTCACGGGGCCATCCGAGTCTATGCCGTCGACGTTGGTTACGGCCAGCTGGATTGGAAACTAAGAAACGATCCGCGAGTGGTCATCTATGAGAAAACCAACATCCGCTATCTTGCGGCCGGCGATTTGCCGAGCCCGGCGAATCTGGCGACCATCGACGTTTCTTTTATCTCTCTGAAACTCGTTTTACCGCAAGTTAAGGCGCTTTTGGTTGGCGGCGGCGAAGTCGTGGCGCTGATCAAGCCGCAGTTTGAAGTCGGAAAAGGGAAGGTAGGGAAAGGCGGCGTGGTGCGGTCATCCGATGAGCATCTACGTGTGATCGATGAGATTAAAGCTGCAGCCGCGGCGCTTGATTTTGAGGTCCAGGGCGTTATTGAGTCGCCGTTGCTCGGTCCGAAAGGGAATCGGGAGTTTCTTATCTATCTGACTGTTCCTTCAGTATTGCAAAGTTAGCCAGCTCGTCCGGTAGAGTTTCATTCTCTTGGCGATTTTGGCTCATTAAGGCAAATGGCGGGGTTTATCAAAGTAGCTCACCGAGGCGCTTCAGGTAATTTTCCGGAAAATACCCGCCTTGCTTTTGCAAAGGCCATCGAAGCTCGCGTCGATATGATCGAATTGGATTGTCAGCTCTCTCAGGATGGTCATGTGGTTGTCTTCCATGACGAGCGACTCAGGCGCACGGCGGGTGTGCGCGGCAAGGTGAGCGACAGGAGTCTCGAACAGTTGAAAAAACTCGATGTCGGCCAGTGGCGGAAAAAAGCCTACAAAGGGGAGCGGATTCTTACTCTAGAGGAGGTTCTGGAGACTGTCGTCGGCAATGTCGATCTCTGCCTTGATATCAAACATTTTCCCCATTCCCTTCAAGGCATCGAGCTCAAGCTCTTGTTCACGCTCAGCCACTACGACTATTTAGATCGCACCATTTTTTCTTCGTTCGATTATCGGTGCCTGGATCGGGTCCGAGAGCTGGCACCTGAATCGCGCGTCGGAATCTTATTCGGATCAGGTATCAAAGAAGATCCGTTTGAAGCGGCGCGCCGATTAGAGGCTGGATCGATCCACGTTCAGAAGGAACTCGCCACCCGCGAGTTTTTGGACAAAGCGTGGGAAGACGGGCTGGATGTTCATGTTTGGACGGTGAATGAGGTTCGCGATATGGAGAAATTTGCCTCTTTGGGTGTGCAAGGTCTCGTCTCCGATTGGCCTGAGAAATTCTGGAAGCTGAAACTAAGATCGAACTAGCCGTCGCGGACGCGCGCGATTGTGACGCTCGAGCAAAAGAGACCCGCGGGTTAATTTTGCACGTTCAAAGATGCCTGCGGGCATGCTTTCAGTAGCTCCAAGCACTCCATTTTTCATGTGAATTGCTTGACTTGGACAGCAAATAAGCTAAAATCAATTGCGCTAAAAAAGCGGCCCTGAGGTGATTGGGGGTGAGTTACATTCATGACCGGAGTTCGAGTTCGAGAAAATGAGTCCATAGAAAGCGCTATTCGACGTTTCAAAAAGCTCTGTGAGAAGGCGGGCATACTAGCTGAACTACGCAAGCGGGAACATTACGAAAAACCCAGCGTGAAAAGAAAGAAAAAGGCCATTGCCGCTAAGAAAAGGGCGATGAGACGCGTGCGTCATTCTTTTTAAGCCTTGATCAGGACCGGTGAGATTAGAGGCGAGATCATATGGAACTCAAGGTGGAGATCCAGGAGGCCGTAAAAAGGGCCATGAAGAGTGGCGACGCGGTGACTCTTTCCACATTGAGGTTGCTTTTATCGGCCATACAAAACGAGGAGATAAGAGTTCGCAGAGCGCTGAGCATCCAGGAGATTCATAAAGTCATCTCGACCGTGTGTAAACAACGGACTGAGGCAATTGACCTCTTTGCAAAAGCGGGAAGAGACGACTTGGCCCAAAAAGAAGCGGCCGAGCTTAGCATCCTGCAGCGATACTTACCCGGACCTCTGACTGAAGAAGAAGTACAGTCACTCATTAGGGAAAGCATTAGCGAATCCGGCGCGCACGGAGTTCAAGACCTAGGCAAGGTCATGAAGCTCGTGATGCCCAAAGTCACGGGACGCACCGACGGCAAGCGGGTCAACGAGTTGGCTAAGGCGTTACTCGGGGGATAACGCCATGAGACTTAGAGGAGGTCCAAAGGTTATCCCTCGCGTGGAGCACTAGTGCGCTCCTAGCCAGAGTCTGACAAGAGCCGGAAATCAAGCGGGAATTCAAAGCTGACGTATGACGGCCATGTTGCGGATTTTGGGGGCGGGCGTAGGTTGCATTTTATCTGGCCGGTGCTTTTTCAGAGGCGTCAGCTCTGGGATTAAGATTGAATGTATCCTAGTCTGAATGGTCCCCGCCAGTGAACTGGATCGATCTATCCCTTCTTTCCATTCTCGTTCTCTTCGGGGTGCGCGGCTATTTCAAAGGATTATTTCGAGAAATTTTTTCTTTGATCGGTTTGGTGCTGGGCTTCTTGGTGGCGGTTCGTTATGACCTCTCGATAGCTGCAGTCGCAGGCGCTTACTGGAGTGCTTCCCCTTTAGTACTCAAAGGTGTAGCTTTTGTGACACTATTCTTTGTCGTCTATTTTCTCCTGAACTTGACTGGTTGGCTGCTCCATCGTTCTGAAAAAATACTATTTCTCCAAACTTTAAACCGCGTCGGCGGTGTGGTTATCGGGATCGGCAAAGGCGCTGCGGTGACCGCTCTGATTGTTTTGCTCGTCAGCTCGGCCTCGTGGGTGCCGCATACAACTCGCGATGAGATCGAGGGTGCCTACCTCATATCACCCTTATCTCGACTCGGGGAAGGTATCCTTCGGATCGGTAGAGAAAAACTTTTCCCCAAAGCGCATGACGAGGCGCAAAATTTGCTCGGCCTTCTCGTCGTGTAACGGGCGCGGATGATTAGCCAGGACAAAATCATTGAGATTCGAGACCGCGCTTCGATCGTCGAGGTGATCTCGGATTATGTCACGCTCAAGAAGACTGGCCGAAACCACATGGGGCTATGCCCCTTCCATTCGGAAAAGACGCCTTCGTTCACCGTCAATGAAGAAAAGGGAATTTTCCACTGCTTCGGTTGCCAGACGGGCGGGAGCATTTTTCAGTTTTTAATGCAGTACGATCACCTGACTTTTCCCGAGGCCGTAGAGCGCGTTGCCAAGCGCTACGGTATCACCATCGGGCGGGCAGAGCGGGCAGGCGCGCCGAATGAAATGGGCGAAAGGGAATCCTTGTATCGCATCAATGAGCGGGTCGCAGCCCATTACCAGAGCCTGCTTTATAGCCATCCAGAGGGAAAAAAGGCGCTGGATTATCTGAAATCACGAGGCGTGGATGAAACTACGGGCCGGAGCTTCATGCTTGGTTACACACCCCAAAACGGGTCGGGCTTGCTGGATTTGATCAAGAAAGAGAAGATCTCAGTCAACGATACCCTTCGTCTGGGGCTCATGGGACAGCGCAATCCCCGGCAGTTTTACGAGAAGTTTTTTGCGCGCGTGATGTTTCCCATCGTCAATGCCGGCGGGAAAGTTGTTGGTTTCGGGGGGCGTGTCCTCGACCAAGGGTTGCCGAAATACCTGAACTCGAGCGAGACGCCGCTGTTTCATAAGGGTTCAACACTGTACGGTCTTTTCCAAGCAAAGGAAGGAATTCGCAAAGTCGACCGAGTCGTTGTCGTGGAGGGGTATTTGGACGTCATCGCCTTGTTTCAATACGGCGTCTCGTACGCCGTGGCGACTCTGGGCACCGCTCTCACTGTTGACCACGTCCGCGTCCTTGCGCGTTACACAAAAAACATCATCGCTTTGTTCGACGGCGACGATGCCGGACACAAGGCGGCGGCGCGCAGCTTTGAGATTTTCGTTGAAGCGGGATTGCTGGGACGGGCCGCCTTTTTGCCGAGCGGCGAAGACCCGGATACTTTTGTTCGTCGCAATGGCAAGGCGGCCGTCGAAGATATCCTCGAACGGGCGGTGTCGTTGGCGGATTACTACTTTTCATGGTTGGAAGACCGCTATGGCAAGACCTTGGAGGGAAAGAGTCAGACCGCGTCGGAGATCAGTCGCGTTTTGACCAGGGTAAGGAGCCCGTTTGAAGTTGATCTGTTAGTGCGCCGTGCCGTGGATACTCTAGGTGTGCGCGAAGAGGTTCTACGTCGTCCGAATGTTATCCGAGGAAGTCATCCGCCGGCAGCTCGAACGGCAGCGGTTCCGCTATCATCGCTCGCCCAAAATCGTGAGGATATAGCGGAGCGTTCACTGATCAGCTTAATGCTCCGCTTCCCTTCGGTGATCGGAGACGTTGAGAAAGAGAAGGAAGTTAGGCGCTGGATTGAACAGCCATGGCAACCGGTTATTGACCTGATCCTCTCCGAGTGGCAAGAACGAGGTAGGTTGGATCTGTTTCGGGTCACCCAAGGGTTATCGCCGGATATGGCGGCTCAGATGGCGGCGCTGGCTTTGGAAGCGGAGTCCATCCCTGAGGCTGATTGTGCAAAGATGGCGGCTGACTGCTTGGCGCACTTGCGACGAAAGCATCTACGAGGGTTGGAGCGAAATCTGCGGATCGCAATTCGCACCGCGGAAGAACAGAAAGACGAGAAAGCCAAGAGAGAAAGGATACTAGAATGGCAAGACGTCGTACGAAAAGAACGCCAACTAGAACGCCGAAGGCCCGAACCGAAGATCACCACCCGGTAAGAAAAGAGAAATTGGCCGCCGAGGCCGGGCAGCCGGTGGAGAAGAAAAACATGAAGGAGGTCAAGAAGCTCATCGATCTGGGTAAAGAAAAGGGCTATTTGACCTATGATGACGTCAACGACATGCTCCCCGCCGAAGTCGTATCGCCCGATCAGATCGACGATGTCATGTCCATTTTTGGGGAAATGGACATTGAAGTTGTCGATGCCAACCAAAGGGTGAGTCTTGGTAGCGCTGGCGAGGAGCTGGCCGAAGAGGAGGAAGAAGAAAAGGAAATCGATAGCGACGTTGAAGGCGATATGGTCGGCAAGACCGGTGATCCCGTGCGGATGTACCTGCGTGAAATGGGAACGGTCTCTCTTCTGAGCCGTGAGGGCGAGGTCGAGATCGCCAAGAAAATCGAAGAGGGAGAAAAACAGGTTATCGATGAAGTGCTATCAAGCCCGTTGGCGTTAACTTACGTTCTTGAGCTGGGGGAAAAACTGGCGCAGCACGAGATCCGTGTCCGGGAGATTATTAAAGAGGAAGGCGAGGAAGAAGCCGAATATCTCGAGAACGAAGAGGTACATGAAAAGCGGTTGCTCGATCAAATAGGAAAAATTCGGCGTACCGCCAATGATAAAGAAAAAATCAAAAGGCAGCTGGAGGCAAGGAGGCTTTCGGCGCAACGACGCGACGCGCTCCTGGAGAGCCTGGCTAAAAATCAAGTAAAGCTCATCAATGGCCTGAAAGCGCTTCAGCTCAATCGCAGACAGACGGAAGCCATCGCCGAAGGACTAAAGAAGGCGATGGATAGGATGCAGACTTTTGAACGACGCATCAAGGATTTCGAGTTGAAAACCGGGAAACCGTCTACCGAAGTGCTAAAACTGGTGTCAGGGCTTAACGGGCGCAAGCGGGATTGGCACCGGATCATGGGCTCGCTTCGCATGGGACACGACGCGATTCTCAACATGGTGGAGGAGATCAAGAATGCGCGGCGTGACATCAAACATATCGAGAGAGATTTGGAAATGCCGGCCGAGGAGATCAAGCGGCGCGTCTGGTCGATCATTGAAGGTGAAACCAAAGCGAATTTGGCAAAGAAAGAGCTGATCGAAGCCAATTTACGTTTGGTCGTAAGCATTGCGAAGAAATACACCAACCGGGGACTGCAGTTCTTGGATCTGATCCAGGAAGGTAATATCGGTTTGATGAAAGCGGTCGATAAGTTCGAATATCAGCGAGGTTATAAATTCTCCACCTACGCCACATGGTGGATCCGTCAAGCCATTACCCGGGCAATTGCCGATCAGGCGCGAACCATTCGCATCCCGGTCCATATGATTGAAACCATCAACAAATTGATCCGTACTTCGCGATATCTGGTTCAGGAGATTGGACGGGAACCGACCCCGGAGGAGATTGCCACCAAGATGGAGATTCCTTTGGATAAGGTGCGGAAGGTTCTCAAGATCGCCAAAGAGCCGATCTCATTGGAAACTCCCGTCGGCGAAGAAGAAGATAGCCATCTGGGTGATTTTATCGAAGACAAACGAATCATCACGCCTTCGGATGCGGTCGTCAATATCAACCTCCAGGAACAAACACGAAAGGTTTTGGCCACGCTCACGCCGCGCGAGGAGCAGGTACTGCGCATGCGCTTCGGCATTGGCGAAAAATCCGATCATACTTTGGAAGAAGTGGGTCAAAAGTTTACCGTCACGCGCGAGCGCATACGCCAGATCGAAGCCAAAGCATTGCGGAAGCTCAGGCACCCAAGCCGCAGCAAGCGGCTCAAGAGCTTCATGGAAAACTAAATTTTATTCTCTTGCCTTCCCGCAATCTAACACACGACCCGACAGCCGAAAAAAATTACGGGCCCATAGCTCAGCTTGGTTAGAGCCACCGGCTCATAACCGGTCGGTCCCTGGTTCGAATCCAGGTGGGCCCACTTTCACCTTTCTTAATGATTTCCTCCGCTTGGTCTTGTTCCTGGGGTCCAGGGGTGCCAAAGGTTTCACTCAAGGTTTCACTTTCGGCCCCTAAAAGCCGGTTTAACTGCTCCTCACTGTCGCCGCCAAGATACTTCCCGTAGTGCTTTTCGATCATTGCTACCGACGTTCCGCAATACTCGGCCAGCCATCTGATCTTCACTCCTTTGGTGAGCCCCATAGAGATAAACGTATGACGCATCGTGTACGGCTTTCGCACGCGCACGTTCCTCGACTTTATCCATAGGTGTCAATGGTGTCCAGCCAATGACGTTCTATCCTGTGCGCGCAGAGGATTCAAAATCCTCGTGTCGTTGGATTCGATTGCGCCACTGTATCTATTTCGGCTATATGGTTTGTGCTGGGAGGAGCAATCGAGCACAAGAGACTGGAAAGACGTCAGGAAAGTTTGGTGATGCAAAAATCCCTGGATTGCTCTGACAAAGCCCGGTAGGAACGAAGAGGCACACGAAGTACTTGGTGAGAAGAGGGGGTAACTATGAAGTCGCTCAAGCTTAGAGTGCGGAAGACGATGTTCGTGTTTATAGCGGCAACAGGCGTTTTCGTCCTGCTGTTTGCGCAATGGCGGACCCACTCGCAAGCGCTCATGTCGGCACGTGCAGAGAATTTGACCACTCCACTGCTGGGTCT
>VBKE01000553.1 GCA_005879605.1 Deltaproteobacteria bacterium | reverse complement strand
GATATCAATACCACCCAGCCGCGCGCTGATCGTCGCCGTCGAACCCGCGGCCAAAAATTGAACTGAATTGGAAGTCACCGCCGCCAGTGAGTTCATTCCGCCGCCGAAATAGATCGGCTCAATGTCGAGACCATGCTTCGAAAATAGACCGGCCTCCTGGCCGATGGGAATGATACTGGAATTGACGGAAATCGAACCCAAAGCGATGCGGACTTTTTCTTTCGCTGTTTGGGTGTTGCCTGCGTGCGCACTCACAAACACAACGAACGCAAGCACAAAGCCAAAAACGGACTTTCTAGGAGCGGCACCGACGCGAGCTTCAACTAATTCCGTGCCACTTCGAAATAACGGATTATTTTGTTGAATCATCGCAAACCTCAAACC
>VBKE01000552.1 GCA_005879605.1 Deltaproteobacteria bacterium | reverse complement strand
TTCCGAGTTTCGAATTGAGAGGATCGGTATTTTTTTAACGCTCTGACCGCTCCTTTTCGCAAGACAAATGTGTAATGAAACCGACTTTTTTGTAGGGCTTACTCTGGAGTACGGGGCTTCGGCATCCCACGCCAGCTAAGGTGTCTCTCACTCCCCGCTAAAATTTTGGAGCTCTACGCCATAATTTGCGCATCTTTCCTGCCCTTATTTTCACCGGTACAAAACTTGCGTCGGTGGGTCGCAAGGCCTTGAGCCACAGGAACCTAGTATAAGAAGATCTCCTCCCGACAAAGGCAAACTCCGAGAAATCGGAGGACGCAAAGCCACGGGTCCTGAACTATTCGGGATAGCCGGGTTGCCGAACGAGGACGATGTCTAGCGGGATTGAGATCACATAACCTACGAAAGGTGGTCTTCTATGATCCCGCATCATGTAACTGTATCACGCGCTAATTCGGTCTTCTCGACTGTTTCCTCACCTTCCCTAAAGGTTACTATCTTCCTCTTGATTCTGGCTATTAGTTCGTGGGCCGAAAACGTTTTCGCGCAGAGCGTTCGACCCGGATTAGTCGAGGAGGTCGAAGGGGAGCTGGAAATCCTGCATGAGGATCGCGACGTGGGGAGCCGCTATCTCTATTTTCTGAAAACCGGCAATAGACGCTTCTCACTGAATTTCGCCAAAGAGCCGCCGACGGATCTGACGAGCGGCGCCAAGGTTCGCATGCGTGGCATACGCACGAACGACGTGTTGGCCTTACAGTCTGGCGGAGACAGTGTGCAGGTCCTTTCATCAGCCTTGCCGAACACTTTGGGGGAGCAACGCACGTTAGTTATCCTGGTAAATTTCCGCAACGACACCTCGCAGCCTTACGCCGTCGACTTTGCAAATAACGTCTTTTTCGGAACGACGAGCAGTTTCTTTTTGGAGAACTCTTATCAGCAGACCTATCTCAGCGGAGTCGTCATTGGATGGTATACGATAGACATGGACAGCCCAGTAAACGCCTCGACGTGCGACTATTCGCTGATCTCCAGCTGGTGGGGACTTTCATCAGTCGGTGGTAGGCCATCTCGATCGTGGATTACTGGTATTCTGGAATTGGGTGTCACCGCCCATGAGCTGGGTCACGGCTTGGGACTCTGGCACTCGCACTCCTTGGATTGCGGGGCCAGCGGCGTAATCGGCTCAAGCTGCGCGACGAATGAGTACGGCGATATCGTGGACATGATGGGCGCCTCGCACTCTGCGCACTACAACGCTTTTCAGAAAGAGCGCCTGGGTTGGCTTAACGCTGGCATATCGCCGCCGATCACGACCGTCACATCGAGCGGGACGTATACTCTAGGAACATACGAGTCACTCGGCTCTGGCCCGAAAGCGCTGAAGATTCTGAAATCGATCGACCCGAGCACTGGGCAGAAAACTTATTACTATCTCGAGTCACGCCAGGCGATTGGCTTCGACGGTTTTCTCGCCAGCGAGCCAAGCCAGAACATTTTGAACGGTGTGCTCATTCATACCGGAACCGAGGGGAACGGTAACAGCGGCTACCTGCTCGACATGACCCCGGCAACCCCGGTCTATTACTGGTGGTACGATCCCGCCCTAGCGGTGGGCCAAAGCTTTTCAGACCCCGCCACGGGCCTAACCATGACCACGGATTGGGTGGACGGGACCGCGGCCTCGGTGACCGTTAGCTTCGGATCGGGCGGGGCAGCGAACTTGACGGTCTCGACCGATCAGCCGAGCTATACCCGTAACCAGATGGTCTCCATTAAGGCCACGGTGCGTTCTGGAGGCGCACCAGTTGCCAATACCACTGTGAACTTCAGCGTTAAAAAATCGAACGGAGCCGTGGTGACGGCCACCTCGGCCACCGGGAGCAACGGCACCGCTGTGTACAAGCTCCGGCTGTCAAGGAAAGATCCAGTCGGGATCTATGAGGCCGACGCGGCTGCGATGTCCGCCAGCAGCGCTACGAACTTCATGGTGCAGTAGCAGTTCACCCGCAGTTTTTTTCCTTCATAGCCTATCCTGAAAATGAAGACCTCCCGCTCTGGTCTGGCGTCTGCACGCCAGACCAGCGGGAGGTCTATGATGTTACCGCGCTAATCTCATTGCTGCAGCGCGGCCATAGCGGTTCGCCCTACGGCTGCGGGTGCACTACCGCACTCACGTCCACCTGCAGGCTGTTGGAGGCCGGATTGATAGTCCCGCCGTCATTGTCGTTCAGCGTTCCGGTTACAGTATCCGTGTGCGACCCACCGCAGAAATGCGCGGTGAAGGCACACTCGTAATTGCCATTCACCGGGATCGTCGCGGGCAGCGTTCCTGGCCCGTTCGGAGCCGCAACGCCGCAGGTCGTGGCCAAAACGTTACCCTGCACCTTGGTAATGTCGCCGAACCCGTTGTCATTAAGCGCAGTTAATGTCAACGACTCCGCTGTGTCGGTATTGTTCACTCTCACCCGGTAGTTCACATCCGCACATGCGAGACCATCCAGGGATTTGACGACAGTGGCTGTCGGCGGCACGTTGGCGATCGCCACCTGGGCGCTGTCGGAGCCCTGGACGGCAGTATTGTTCGAATCGTGTCCGAAGACGGTCACCACGTCCGTGGACGACTTAGGATCCCCCGTCAGGTTTGCCTTGAAGTCACATGGGATTATGCTGGCCCCGGGCGCAAGCGTCTGCGGCACCGAGCAAGTCGTGCTGTTAATGGTACCAAGAGTGCCCGCCGGGCAGGCCGGACCACTCGCATACGCGACGGTGCCGTACTTATCGTCACAGATCCTGTCCAAGGTCACGGACGTAAATTGCGCCGTGTTGGTGACTCCGACCGTGAAGGTAAACTCCCCCCCCGGCTCTGGCAGCGAGGCCGGGCTCGAATCCTTTGTAACCTGAATGGTTCCCGTCTCAACGAAGATAGGGAGATTGAATGTTATGTCGCAGCTGCACTTCGACGGCGACCCCGGAACGGTATCGTTCGGGGTGTTGCAGACACCGCCCGTGTTCTGCGACCAGCTCGTACAATTGGGCAGATTCAACTTGCCGTCACCATCTGTATCTACGCAACTGACATTGTCGACCCGGACGGTAACGACCCTGCCATTCGGCGGACCCCACCCATTGGCAGTGTTGATGTCACGGCACGCGTCGCCATCAAGATTGGCGGCGAAGGCCGATCCAAGCTGCACGGTCCCCGCTGGATCCGTGTGGAGGTCAGTAATATCGTTGAC
>VBKE01000050.1 GCA_005879605.1 Deltaproteobacteria bacterium | reverse complement strand
ACGCTGCAAGATTCTTTGGACAGCTATCAGACGAAAGTTAAAGCGAAGCAGCGAAACCCGGCAGCGCCTTACGAATTGGCTTTGAAATCGCAGCGGCGCTATCAGCCTGGGGATCAAATTTCATATTATGTGATCGGAACCAAAGCGAAGGTAAAGATCAACGAGAACTGCAAGCTCGCAACGCAATGGGACGCGAAAAACCCCGATGAAAACGTGGAACATTACAAGGCCAAGTTGAAAGAGTTGTACGAGAAATTTAGGCCGTGGATTGAACCGTCACGGAGCGCCGACCGGACCGGCGCCAATGACGGTGTGGCACGTGACGAACCATTACTTCTGTGAGATCAACCATGAATGATCGAGTCGCTTTGATCAGCGGTGGCGCGCGGGGAATTGGCCGCGCCGTGGCGCTGGATCTGGCCGCGCGGGGCTGGTGGGTCGCGATCTGTTACCGCACCAGCGCCGAGGAAGCGAGGACAGTTGTCGATGCCGTGAAAGCGCGCGGCGCCGGCGGCTTGGCGCTTCAGTGCGACGTCTCGGATCCGAAAGCCGCGGTCGAATGGGTCGAGCACGTGAATAAAGAATGGGGACGCGTCGATGCGCTGATCAACGGCGCCGGTCCATATCATCGGGTCTCGTTATTGGAGGAGACCAACGAAGGTTGGCACTCCATGTTCGACAACAATCTGCACCCGGTTTTCTACCTCAGTAAAGCGGTGATTCCGATTATGAAAGAGCGCAAATGGGGACGCATCATCTGCTTCAGCATGGCGAACGCCGAACAGCTGATTGCCCAACCGCAGCTCACGGCTCACTACATCACAAAAGTCGGCTTGCTCGTGCTGGCGCGCTCGCTGGCTCGCCTGGTGGCGCCGCACGGCATAACCGTGAATGCCATTTCTCCCGGCTTCATCGATTCCGGCAGCGCGCCCAAGGAAGAACTGGAGGCGGCGGCGAAGCGGATCCCCGCGGGCTACGTGGGTAGCGTAGAAGACGCCGTAGCGGCGGTTCGTTTTTTACTATCGGACGAGGCGCGCTACATAAATGGGGCCAATATTCAGATCAGCGGGGCGTGGGGACTTTAAACATGAAGGAGACAGACATGTTTGGAAAAGATCTTCAACGAGAAGAAGAGACGCTGCTGCGCGACATCATAGACAGCATCGACAAGAAGATTGACTATAGTGCCCGTGAAGGTGAAGGATCCCGGGTTACCCTTCACCTAAGTCTCCGTGGTCATCAATCTGACGTACGCCTGGATTTGACAGAGCTTAAACTGGCACGCACCGACCTGAGCAAGCGCCATCAAATTCGCCAAAAGATTAAAGCCGAGTATGACCATCTCCACACGATGGCGACGTGGAAAGAACAAGAACGAGCCATGGAGCTCATCAAGGAGGCGATGGACCAACAGTTGGCCGGTGAGCTGGATGAGGCGATTCGGCTGTACAAAGAGTCCATCGCGCTCTATCCGACGGCGGACGCCCATACCTACTTGGGCTGGACATACAGTTTTCAGGGCAGAATCGACGAGGCGATCGCTCAGTGCGAGATCGCCATCCGACTCGATCCGGAGTTCGGCAATCCCTACAACGATATCGGCGTCTACCTGATGCAGCAGCAGAAGCTGGATGAAGCGATTCAGTGGCTGGAAAAGGCGAAGCAGGCCAGACGCTACGAGCCGCGCCACTTCCCCTATCTCAATCTTGGCCGGGTTTACGCAGCCAAAGGCATGCTGCAAAAGGCGCTGGAAGAGTTTCGCGGCGCTGTAAAACTAAATCCCGACGATCCAGACCTTTCTCGAATCATCGAAGAGTTAGAAAACAAGCTACAATGACCGTCGCTTCGCCAGAACGGGATTTCACTGGCCGCTTACGACCTGTGGTTATTGGCTGGCAGCTTTTATTGCCGCTTCAAAGATCGCAACCGCGGTCTCGACATCTTGCCGCGTCACGATCAACGGCGGGCAAAAGCGAATCGTGCTCTCGCCGCAACCCAATAGTAGCAAGCCCTCCTCGAAACATTTTTGGACAACTTGATCTCTACGTTTCGGATCGGGCGCGCCACCGGCGTCCGGCCGGCCAAACTCCACCCCGACCATCAACCCCAGCCCGCGGACGTCACTGATCACGGAGTATGGGCTCTGTAAGTTAGTCAACTTCTCTTTGAGATAGCTTCCGACTTCCGCGGCATTTTTCATGAGCCCGTCCTCGATGAGCGCAAGGGTAGCGAGCGCGGCGGCGCAAGCGACCGGATTGCCGCCAAACGTGCTGCCGTGAGCCCCGCGCGTCCAAGTGCTGACCTCCTCCCGGGCAATCATGGCGCCGAGCGGCAGGCCGCTGGCAACCCCCTTGGCCACGCAGAGTATATCCGGCTCGATTCCCCAATGTTCGCAAGCAAACATCTTGCCTGTTCTGCCGAAGCCCGACTGGATCTCGTCCAAAACCAGGAGAATGCCGTGACGTCGGCAGAGATCCTGTAGCATCGGCAGGTACTCAGAAGGAGGTACGACGTAGCCCCCTTCGCCCTGAATGGGCTCGACGAAGATCGCGGCAACTTCCTCCGGGGCGACTTCATATCTAAAGAGAACTTTCTCCAGATAATTAACGCACTCGATGCCGCAGGAATCGTGCTTCAAATTGTACGGACAGCGATGACAGGTGCCGTAAGGGACGTGATGGATATCCGGTATCAACGGGGAAAAGTGGGCGCGATGCGACGAGCGGCTGGCCGTCAGCGATAGCGAGCCCATGGTCCGCCCATGAAACGCGCCGAAAAACGCAATGACATGTTTTCGCCCGGTTGCGTAGCGCGCCAGCTTCAAGGCAGCTTCGACCGCTTCCGTGCCGGAGTTGGTTAGAAACACTTTCTTGACCGAGGGGCCCGGTGCCAGCTGAGCCAATTTTTCAACGAGCTGCACCATCGGTTCGTAATAGAAATCACTGCCGCAGATGTGCAGAAACTTACGCGCCTGCTCTTCAATAGCTTTGACCACCTTCGGGTGTGAGTGGCCCGTGCCGGTCACCGCAATCCCGGCCATGAAATCGAGAAACAGATTGCCGTCGACGTCTTCGATCACAGTCCCCCGGCCTGCTTTCACGACCAAGGGATAAACGCGCCCGTAAGCCGGAGCGGTATGGCGCCGGTCCTTTTCGATGAGCGCTAGAGCTTTCGGACCGGGCGGTTTGATTTTGATGTAAGGTGCATTCATGGAACTCTCCAGTTTCGGGTTCCGAGTTTAAAGTTTCGCGTTATTCGGACTTCTTCAACTCGAAACCCGAAACTCGAAACTTATTCTGCGTTGTCGATCTGTGCCTTTTGCAACTTACCGGAATAGTCGACGTAAATCGATTTCCACTCGCTGAAGATGTCATACACGGTCGTGCCGGCCTCGCGATGGCCGTTGCCGGTATCCTTCACGCCACCGAAGGGAAGATGGACTTCAGCCCCAATGGTGGGACCGTTGACGTAGGTGATTCCCGCCTCGATGTCTCTCATCGCGCGAAAGGCGCGGGCTACGTCGTTCGTGTATATCGAACTGGAGAGGCCATAAGCGGTGCCGTTGAGAACTTCGATCGCTTCTTCAAAGCTCTTCACTTCGATGATAGACAAGACCGGGCCGAATATCTCCTCCTGAGCGATGCGCATGGACGGAGTCACCTGATCGAAGATCGTTGGCCGATAGAAGTAACCGTCAATCCACTTGCCGGCTTCATAGATCTCGCCGCCGGTGAGAAGCCGCGCGCCTTCTTGTTTACCGATCTGCACATAGCGATGCACTTTTTCGCGCGCCGGCTGATTGATGAGCGGCCCTGTCTCGACGCTCTCATCGAGGCCGTCGCCGATCTTGATCTTCTCGGCTCTCGCGACGAGCATATCCGTCAGTTTCGGCTTGATATCTCTATGAAGAATCAACCGGCTCGTCGCCGTGCAGCGCTGGCCAGTGGTGCCGAAAGCACCCCACAGCGCGCCTTCCAAGGCTAGATTCAGGTCCGCGTCTTCCATCACGATCTGGGCGTTTTTTCCGCCGAGCTCCAAAGAGACACGTTTGAGATTTTCCCCGCAGGCAGACGCGATTTCCCGGCCGACGGCAGCGGAGCCTGTGAAAGAGACGAGTTTCACGTCCGAATGGCGCGCCAGAGCCGCGCCGGCTTCCTCGCCGCGGCCGTGAACCAGATTAACCACGCCCACAGGAATGCCGGCCTCCTCGAGTATCTCCAATAACTTGACTGCCGTATGCGGTGTATCCTCGGCTGGCTTCAGCACCGCCGTGTTGCCGCAAAGTAGAGCGGGAAACAGTTTCCAGGTCGGAATCGCCATCGGGAAATTCCACGGCGTGATCAAAGCGCAGACGCCCACGGGCGCGCGCACGGACATGGCAAACTTATCGGGAAGCTCCGACGCAGTCGTTTCGCCGAAAAGTCGGCGTCCTTCCCCCGCGGTATAGAAGGCGGTATCGATTCCCTCCTGCACGTCACCGCGAGTTTCTTTCAGAATTTTTCCCATCTCACGCGTCATGATGCGAGCGATCTCTTCCTTATGCTGGCGCAAAAGCTCGCCGACACGATAGAGCATCTCGCCCCGTTTGGGGGCCGGAACGAGGCGCCATTTTGCAAAGGCATGCTTTGCGCTGCGCACGGCATCGTCCACATCCTGCTGGCCGGAGGCTGGAAAGAGTCCGATCAAATCGTTGCGATTGGCCGGATTACGGTTGTCGAAAGTCTTGCCTGATTTTGCTTCTACCCATTTTCCGTCGATGAAATTTTTAAAGCGATCTGCCATAAGCAAACCTCCTGGAATTTGACCGCGAAACCGGCGTCTGTCATAACGCTTTGCCGCCGCACTCCACCGCCTGCTCGGCATTCTATTAGCCCCATGCAACTAACGCAATGTCGTTGTTCCCTACGGAAGGAGAGATACCCACAGATGGATTTTTTCGTTGCTTTTTAATGATCAATTCGATAGCTTCTGGCAACTCGACGGTTCACATTTAACTGAGTATTCGAACTGCAAGACAAGACGACGAATGAGGTAAAAAAAGAAATCTGGTTGAAGTTTTGCGGCTGCTCAGGGAGGAGCCGGATCGCTATGCTGGAAATGATTGGCGCCTTGGGCTCAGGCCTGGTCCAGTGCTTTACGTGGTCCACCTTCAGCTTGATGTGTATCGGCATCGCCATCGGCTTTGTCGTCGGCATTTTGCCCGGACTCGGCGGACCGACGGCCATGGCCCTGATGCTGCCCTTTATCTTCAAGATGTCAGCGGTCGAGGCATTTGCCTTTCTTTTGGGAATGACCGCTGTGACAGCGACAACCGGCGACATCACCTCTGTCTTGTTCGGAGTACCTGGCGAACCGACGACGGCGTCAACGATCGTCGACGGCCACTCCATGGCGAGAAACGGCGAGGCTGGCAGGGCTCTCGGCGCTGTCCTCATGAGTTCCCTCGTCGGAGCCGTATTCGGCGCCGTTGCGATTGCGGTCGCCATCCCTATCGTCCGGCCGCTCGTTCTCTCCTTCGGCTCTCCTGAATTCTTCATGCTCTCACTTCTGGGGATCACCTTTGTCGCTGCCCTCAGCGGCGAGGACATTCTCAAAGGCATGGTTTCCGGCGGTATTGGCCTGATGCTCGCAACCATCGGGTTAGATCCCATCTCAGGCATTCAGCGCTACACCTTCAATCAGCTGTTTCTCTGGGACGGCATCGGATTGGTTCCCATTACGATTGGATTCTATGCGATTCCAGAAACGATCGAGCTTGCCGTATTGGGCACGAGCATCGCAACCCAGGAAGTCAAAGAGCTCGGCGGGGTCATGGAGGGGGTCAAGGATACTTTCCGTCACTGGTGGTTGGTCATCCGCTGCAGCGCCCTCGGCACATTCACGGCCATCATTCCTGGAATGGGGGCGGCTACCACGCAGTGGCTTGCCTACGCCCATGCGGTACAGAGCTCGCCCAACAAAGAGCGCTTCGGCAAAGGCGCCGTTGAGGGAGTATTAGGTCCCGGCGCGGCGAACAATTCCACCTTGGGCGGAAGTCTGATCACGACCATTGCTTTTGGCGTTCCCGCCAGCGTCATCATGGCGATCCTTCTCGGCGCGTTCATCATTCAAGGCATCGTGCCCGGTCCCGACATGCTGATCCCGGAACCCAGAGGCCACCTTGGGCTCACGTTTTCCTTCGTATGGGTGATCATTATTTCGAACATCATCACCGTGGGGATCTGCTTTCTCTTCTTGGAACCCCTGGCAAGAATAACCCAAGTGCGTGGCGGTATTATTATTCCGATTATTTTAGTGTTGGTCTACTTGGGCGCCTTTGCGGAAAAGAATGCGTTCGAAGATATGCTGGTTGTCCTGTTTTTCGGCGGTCTCGGGTGGATCATGGAAAAATTGGAGTGGCCGCGTCCGCCGGTCCTGCTCGGTCTCGTCCTCGGTCCACTGGCCGAGAACAGGCTCTTCCTGTCCACCGACAATTACGGAGCTGCTTGGCTTGGGCGTCCCGGCGTGCTGGTTATTTTTGCCGTAACCCTGTTCGGTCTTATTTATCCGATCATCAAAAATAAACGGCAGGAGAAGGAAAAAGCCGCTTCTGAACCTCAGGCCAGAGCTGTGATTGAGACGCCTGAAAAAGCCGGGCTGCGATTCAACTCAAAAACGCTCTTTACTGTCGTTGTTGCAGTTTTGCTCGCCTTAGCTCTCTGGCAGAGTCGAAATTTCGGTTTTCGGGCTGGCCTCTTCCCTTGGGCCATCGGCATACCGACTCTCCTATTGGCGCTCGCTCAGCTTGGCAAAGATTTGCTGGGTCGTGAAAAGCCCAAACCCGCGGCCGCCGCCTGGGAAGTCGCAGCCGACGTTCCACCCGAAGTGGCGAGTCGTCGAACCGTCTCGATTCTCATTTGGACCGTTGGTTTTTTCATTGCCATTTGGCTACTGGGCTTCTCGTATTCGATCCCCGTGTCGATGATCCTCTATCTCAAATTGGCGGGCAAAGAGAAATGGCCGATGACGATCGCGGTGACTTTCTTTACCTGGCTGTTTATCTACGGCCTGTTTGAACGGGCTTTGAGTATTCCATTTCCTGAGGGACTGCTCTTTACGTTGCTGCAATAGACTTGTTACTTCTGTCTGAGCGCGCACCAGACCCTCTCCGGCGTCAGCGGCAGATCATAAAACCTCACGCCCGTCGCCCGGTACACGGCGTTGCCGATGGCCGGCGCCACGGGCAACAATCCGCCTTCGCCTGTGCCTTTCGACCCGAATGGACCGGGGCCGTTGTGATTTTCCACCAGAATGGTTTCAAAATCTCTCGGCAAATCGTCGAAGCTCGGAACCCGGTAATCGATCAGATTGGGATTGAGGAGTTGGCCGTCTTTGTAGATCATTTCTTCGAGCAAGCTGTGACCGATCGAGTTCATCACGCCGCCTTCATCCTGTCCCTCGCATAAGACGGGATGGATCGCCTGGCCTACATCCGCCAGTGAAACGTATTTCAGCAACTTGATCTCGCCGGTATCGCGGTCGATTTCCACTTCCGCCCCGCCCCAGCTGATTTCCCAGAACGTCGTCGGCGAGCCGAGCGCCGCCTTCTTGCTCTTTATGTCTTGATAGGCGCCTCGCCCGACGATTTCGCCAGCGCTCGATAAAAAAACCCGGTGCATCAGCTCCTCAAAGGAAATGGCCGAACCTTTACCGCCCTGTATGTGACCGTTCTTCAGTGATAATCGATCCGAATTCGTCTTGAGCAATTTACCCGCATGCCGCAACAGCTGACGCTTTAAGTCCTGAGCGGCCCTTTGTACCGACAGGCCCATTACGACCGTCGAGCTGCTAGCATTGGTATTAACATCATAGGGTGTCACGTCCGTATCCAGCTGTGCCACGATGACGCGTTCTAAAGGAACAGCCAGCTCTTCGGCAGCAATTTGACTCAACGCCGTGAGGGCGCCTTGCCCAATCTCCACGGTGCCCGTCAGCAAGATGATGCTACCGTCCGCGTTCATCTTCACCGCCGCAGAGGCAACCTTATAGGTGCCGCCGCCGTCTTTCATGCAGCAGGCCAGCCCCTTGCCGCGGTTGGTTTTGTGGCTTCTTTTTCCCCAGCCGATTTCTTTCGCAGCGCGCAGTAAGCCTTCCTTGAGATCACAATCCACCGGCGTGTCGCCGGGAGTATAAAGTTCTCCCTTTTTGAGCAAATTCTTAAGGCGAAATTCGAGCGGGTCGAGCCCCAGCTTTTTCGCGATGATATCCATCTGGGATTCGTAAGCCCAGGTGACTTGCAGTGTGCCG
>VBKE01000558.1:1274-3438 GCA_005879605.1 Deltaproteobacteria bacterium | reverse complement strand
TGCTTCACAAGATGGTAGTAGGCCCAGAGCGCGGCGATGAAGAAGAAGACAAACCCCGCCCCCGCCCAAACCATCAACGGTCCAACGACGAAGAAAAGCAGCGAGCCCCACAGCAAACGCGCGCGGTTGCGACGTTCGGTGCGATCGAAATAGGTGCGCGAGAAAGTGCCAAAGACATGCGGCGCGTCGATCAGAATGGCCCACGCGGCGACCATCGGCACCAGCGGCACGATGCCCGTGACGTAAAGCCCGAGCAGAGCGTAGCTCGACGCAACTGAGCCGATGAACCAGACGAGATCGTCTGGCGCAGAGATGATCCAGCGCAGCGAGATTGCGCGGGGGCGGGCGTCAGCGATTACGTTTGCGGTTGCAACCATTAGGCACTTAATTTGTCCGGCAAACTTTAGTTTGTTGCCGGCTTGCTAGCAGCTTATCCTCAAGCGTTAACGACAAACTAGAGTTTGTCGGACTGGCCTCTTGAAAACGATCGTCCGTAGACAGTAGGATTCTATCATCGACAGCAGCTCGCGCGGAAAAGTCGCGCCAGGGAGGGAGCCACACCGATGTCAGCAGAAGACACTGCGCTTCGCGATCTATTGCATCTGCTTTTTCAGGCGCATCCGTGGCACGGCGTGTCAGCGGGCGAGGACGCGCCCGAGACCGTCAGTGCCTACATCGAGATCGTGCCGACGGATGCGGTGAAGTATGAACTCGACAAAGCGTCGGGACATCTGCGCGTGGACCGGCCGCAGAGATTTTCTTCGATGTGCCCGACGCTCTACGGTTTTATTCCGCAAACGTTCTGCGGCGAAGAAGTCGCGACGCTCTGCGCGCAACGAACAGGCGCAACAGCCATTCAGGGCGACGGCGATCCGATGGACATCTGCGTGCTGACGGAAAAGTCATTTGCGCACGGCAGCCTCTTCGTGCGCGCGCAGCCGATTGGCGGACTACGAATGATTGACGGTGAACAGGCCGACGACAAGATCATTGCCGTGCTCGAATCGGATGTGGCCTACGGCCAGATCAAAGACATCAGCGAGTGCCCGCGCGGGCTGGTCGATCGCTTGAAGCATTACTTTCTCAGTTACAAACAGTTTCCCGGCGAGGCGCCGCGACGCGTGGAGATTGCGAGTGTTTACGACCGAACGGAAGCGGTGGAGGTGATTGCGCGGAGTATGCGTGACTACCGGAAGAAGTTTGGCGAGCCGGAAAAGAGGATTGCTGAACTGCGGCGGTTAGTTGCAGGTTGAATGTCCAACAAACTTCAGTTTGTCGCGGCTGCTATAGGCACTTAGTTGAGCAACGACCAACTGAAGGAACGTCTGATCAAGCTGGACGATAGCGATTTAGCGTTGGGCTTAGCGCGATGCAAAGTACCGCGAAGCGGTAACGACCTCCAGCAGCCGGAAAAGACACCTCAACTCCGTTGGGGTTGTGTCCTCTTCGGGCCCTCAATCCCACGGTAGCCGCGCGGAGCGTCAACCCTGGGCTGGGTTGCTTAACCGCTTTGCGGTTGTTGCGGTTCGAAGGATCTCGAACTCAGATCTTACGTCAGGTTGTCGCGGGTTACTGTCACCAGGCTGCTTCGGCCGCTACAAACCAAAAGCTTGTCGGACTCACCCCTCGTCGTTATCGGACTACGCGTCTTGTGTCCGGAGCTTCCGTCAAGCGCACCGGCACTTTTGTGCGTCTGCCATTGCGCATAACTTCTACGCCGATCGTGTCGCCGACCTGATGCTTGTCGAGTATGCGCGAGAGATCATCCTGGTTGCCGACCTTTTCGCTATCAATACCAACGATGATGTCGCCAAGTTCAATGTTGCCTTCTTCAGTTTGCGTCAGACCGCGCAGGCCCGCGTTGGCGGCCGCCCCTCCCCGAAGGACGTTCCAGATCAGCACGCCGTCTGAGACGGGTAGCTCGACCTGGTTCTTGAGTGATTCGACATCGCGCGTGTTGATTCCGAGTCGCGGTCTGCGTACCCCGCCGTGTTGCACCAGTTGTGGCACGATGCGCTTTGCGATGTTCACCGGAATGGCAAAGCCCAAACCAGCGGAAGTGCCCGAGGGCGAAAGAATCTGCGAGTTTATCCCAATCATCCGTCCATGAGAGTCAAGCAGCGGCCCGCCGGAGTTTCCCCGATTGATTGCGGCGTCAGTTTGA
>VBKE01000558.1:0-1163 GCA_005879605.1 Deltaproteobacteria bacterium | reverse complement strand
GACGGCGAGATCTGTATCTTCGTCGCCTCCGACCAATTTAGCTGTGTAAGTCTTTGCACCGCCGAGGCTCACGGTAAGTTTCTGAGCGCCCCCGACGACGTGGTAATTCGTTAAGATATCGCCGTCCTGATCGATGATCGATCCGGACCCTGAGCCCTCTTCCGGCTCGACGAACCCAAAAAAATCGCGTGCGTAGGAGGTGGAATTAATGTTGACGACACCAGGAGCAACGGCGCGGTAGATCTCTATATTGTTCTGCTCGTCCGTGGCTACCGCAGGATCAGTGATTCCCGCCGGCGCCTTTTCCGAGAAAGCGGACCCCGAGGGTTGAAAACGATTGGAGATATGGTCAAGGATCGCAACCGTCGTGGCCGCGAAAGTGCCAGAGAGCAAAGCGATAATCAGGATTTGACGTGCTGAGATTTTATACATAGCTTTTTGCTACCTTATGAATTTAAACTCGTAAAAACGAGCCGTTTGTAAGATGCACAGTGAATGATGGCGGTTGCGCGCCGCAAGCTCTCGGTGAACTGACGGCCGAACCGCCAAAGCCTCGGATTCCGATTAACTAATTTAGGCCTTCCCGGGTTTTCTCAGCAAGCGCAGATGCGCCTTTTCCCCGCCAGACAAAAACCTTTGAACGCTGGAGATCGATGAAGGGTTCCCTTAGAACGATTAATGCGTGTGGGACGAGAAAGCAGAGACCAACCAATGCGACTCTGGAACGATCTTGTGGCTGAGGTGTTTAGGAGAAGAGGGCGAAGACCGCCTTTGGGAGGCTAAGAAAATATGCCAGCACGGTCCCTGGCGCGCGCCAGCCCAGAGCTGAAAAGCCCGTGGCCGCGTGGATGCACATCAAGGCGCAGTAGATTCCAAGCACGAGCTTCATTCCGCGTCTGGCCAGTGTCATGTGAGCACAGCGATAAAGAATGTACGCCGCAAAGGCGCCGATGGCTAGCTTCGCGACGAGAAAGGGCGCCTCACCGAGATTCAACAGTCGCGCCATCGCTCCATTGCCTTCGCTCGCGATATGCAAGCGTATCCAGAGAATTGTCAATTGCGCATCGAGCCAATTCATGGCGAATAGGAGAACGCTTTTGGAGAGCGCATTCACGCGTTGGGGCTCCTTAACGGTGTCAAACTCTGTTGAACCATGGCTCCCT
>VBKE01000557.1 GCA_005879605.1 Deltaproteobacteria bacterium | reverse complement strand
TGAGTAAATGCATTCTCGTGGCCGGAGCCGTACGGGCTTGCGATCTGTTTGAGACCGGGCGTGTTCAAAGGTATACAAAAAGAAACCGCATAATCCTTATCGGTTTCCGTCAAATTCCGGGTTGGAATAACAAACAACTCATTCGCGTTGGGCGTGACGGACGTATGGACTTTCGCGCCTCGTACGACAATGCCGTCAACCTTCCGCTCCACGATGCGGACGTAATAATCCGGATGATCCTGTTCAGCGGGTCCGCGGCTACGGTCGCCTTTGACATCGGTTTGTGCGACGGCCATGGCTAGATCGTTGTCCCGGCAGTGCTCATAAATCGCGCGTACGCGCGGAAGGTACTTGGTTCCGAGCTTTTCGTCCATCTGCTTCGCAACCAAATGGAGCGCGAGCAGACAATCAGTGCCGATTTCCTTGACCAAGACAACCAATGTACGCCCTATGCGCGTCGAGGTCTCGATCAGTTCGCTGCGTTTGAGGAGATCTTCGGAAGCCGAGGGGATTTTGAAATATCTGCTATATTCCTGACCCGATCCGGGATCCCGATAAACGGCTAAAGCGCGGTGCTCCGGCTGATGAGCGATTTCATAGTCAATCGCGGCATGGTTCACGGCAACGCGGATGACCGGGTGCTTCGTCACATCTTCCACGCGATGGCCGCGGAAATACACCAGACGTCCGTCCCGCAAACTTTCCTTATATTGCTCGACTGTTCGTAGCGCCATGTTCAATTCCTTCCGTGTAAGCCGGCAGATTGTATCGCATAGAAGGTCTCGTGAAACGATACCCTTGACGCGGCAAATGCCAACAGGCACAATCGCGCAGACCCAAATAAAAAGGAGAGGATATGTCTGCCCAAAATAAAGCTCTGGTCCGGCGGTGGATCAACGCCGCTTACAACAAAGGTGATTGGAAAGTGTTGGATGAAGTGCTCGCGCCAAATTTCGTACGTCACGACGACGCAAGCGGTGTCACCGGCGAGGGACCGGATGTTGAGAAGCAGGTTGCGACCTTGTACCGCACTGCCTTTCCGGATCTCCACCTCAAGATCGAAGAGATGGTCGCGGAGGGAAACACCGTAGCCGTACGATGGACAGCCACCGGAACCGCCACCGGCAAGCTGAGGGATATTCCGCTCAGCGGAAGGAAACTAGTGACGCCTGGTCTGAGCATCTGCCGGATTTCGCGCGGAAAGATCACCGAGCACTTCGTCTACTGGGATACCGCCGCGTTCAATCAGCAGATCACCAGACAATCGGCCCAAGCTGCCGTGGCCGGTGCGCGCTGATCGACTTGTGGAATCCGGATTCTCTTTTCGTCAGCATGGGCGGACGGACACGAGTGTTTTGGTGGCCGAATCCGAAGATGCCCACTTTGGCACCCGCTCCGCCAGCGACTCATCATGGCGAACAACAAGCCTTCAGTTGATCTGTTGAACTGGAGGAATTTTTTTCCGCCATCATCCGGGCGATTTTGCGCGTCAGTCTAGAACATCGCGGACTAAGACCTTTAAATCCGATTGGCAATTAGCTTGCATCTCCCCCGCGCCGTAAGTGAAAATACTAGTCATTTGACCTGCATCAATTGAGCATCTGATGGAACGGCGCGGGGCCGCATTCATCGGGTTGATGTAGAAAGAGCTTAATAAAACACGGACGAGACTGTGAACAGAGTTCGCAGTACCCCATAGAGGGGGCCCATGACGGATTCGCAAAACGCGGTCTGGACTACACGGGAATCTAACGAGAAGTCCCAAACATCGCAACCTGCCTCCCAACGCAACTCCTCCAACCATGGTCTGACCCGGCCGACGGTTCGCGGCAAATTCCTTTACTGTCGTGATCAAAAGCTATGGGTTCGAGGAATCACTTACGGCACTTTCCGGCCGGACGAATGGGGCAATGAGTTTCATGATCCAGTTCGGGTGAAGCGCGATTTTGCTCTCATGTCGGAAGCAGGGATGAATGCCCTCCGTACATACACAGTGCCACCCCGCTGGTTTCTCGACCTTGCTTATGACCACGGGCTGTATGTCATGGTCGGCCTTCCGTGGGAACAGCACATTGCATTCCTCGATGATCGCCAACATCGCCTCGCAATCCGCAAGCGAGTGAGCGACGGCGTGCGTCTGTGCTCGGGTCATCCCGCCGTGCTTTGTTACGCAATTGGGAATGAAATTCCGGCGCCGATCGTCAGGTGGCACGGAGCGCGACGAATCGAGCGTTACCTTCAAACGTTATGGATGGAGGCGAAGGAAGAAGATCCTGGCGGGTTATTCACCTACGTTAACTATCCATCCACGGAATATCTAGAACTGGATTTTGTGGATCTGCTCTGTGTCAACGTTTATTTGGAAGACCAACAGTCGTTTGGCGCATACATAGCGCGGCTTCAAAATATTGCCGGCAACCGGCCGCTTCTGCTGGCGGAGATCGGATTGGATAGTGTTCGGAACGGCCAAGAGAAGCAATCCCATTTTCTGGATTGGCAGGTTCGGACTGCGTTCGCGGAGGGTTGCGCCGGAACTTTCGTGTTTAGCTGGACCGACGAATGGTATCGCGGAGGCCACGATATCGCGGACTGGGCGTTCGGGCTGACCGACCGGGAACGGCGCGCGAAACCCGCGTTGACGGCCGTTCGCCGTGCCTATGGCGCGATTCCTTTCCCCCCAGACAAGAAGTGGCCGAAGATCTCGGTAGTCCTGTGCAGTTAGTCTTGAAGGTTTGTTTAGGCTCGAATATCCCAACTATGAGGTCATCGTTGTTGACGATGGATCGCGAGACAACACGGCTGAAATCGTCAGGCAGTACCCATTTCGACTGATCCGAACCGAAAACCGCGGCCTGAGCAGCGCGCGCAACACGGGTTCGGAAGCCGCTACGGGTGAAATCGTCGCCTATATCGATGACGACGCCTTTCCCGATCCGCACTGGCTGCAATATCTTGCGCACACATTCATGACGACCGACCATGTGGGAGTGGGCGGGCCCAATCTGCCCCCGCCGGGCGACGGGCTGGTTGCAGACTGTGTCGCGGTTGCGCCCGGCGGTCCCATTCACGTC
>VBKE01000049.1 GCA_005879605.1 Deltaproteobacteria bacterium | reverse complement strand
CCGAAAACTGCATCGCAATCCACACCCGAACCAGCGGGAACACTCGTATTCGATGCAAGGTGCGTCCATGAGTTGCCGCCATCAGTAGATTTATAGACTCCAAAGCCAGCCTCCGAATCACCCGAAGAATTTGGCTCGCCCGTTCCGGCGTACAGCGTGGTGTGAGCAGCATCGTAGGTCAGAGTTCCAATCGCATTGGTCGCGAAGCTGCCCGAGATGAATGTCCAGCTTGGTCCGCTAGTGGAAAGCGCATTATCAGTGCGCCATACGCCGCCGCCTGCCGCTGCGGCCCAAACCCGGCAAGTGGTATTGTTACAGCTCGGATCGATCGCGAGCGCCGTTATTCGACCGGAGTCTACGTAAGGGGCTCCGCTGAAGGTTAGGACATCAGGGAAATTTGTCGTGCTGGGCCCAATCAGATTCCAGACGCCGATATTGCTATTCCCACGCGCTTGAGACGTTCGGAACGCCGCTCGCGCGTTCAGCGTTGCAGCGACAGGTACGTACGCTGCAGGATAGGCGCGATTCGCGTAAGCTTGTTCAGCCGCCGCCGTCGGGCCGCCCTCCCGTTCAGGGCCTGGCATCGCCAATTTGTTTCTGAACAACGCAGCCCGATTTTGGCTGAATTTATTGATCGCGTTTTTGCTGTCCGATTTCGCCCACAACGGGCCGGATGGTTTCACCGCGACGAACGCCATTGCGGCCGCCGCGGACATTAGGGTTACCGTAGTTGCGATGCGCAGGTGCGATACGAGACGGTTGCGAGTAAACCAACGAGGAATTTTCATATATTCTTTGAGCTACAGTTCGGGTTGAGGTTTCGATTTAACTTTCCCGGCACAAGGGGAGCCTAGGTTGCCAGAATCACGAAAAGACGTCAAGATTCTTAAGATTATATTTTTGTAATGTTCGTAATTAGAGACCGAGCGCTACACTCGCTTGAATCACTTCCGAAAATCGAAATGGATTTTGAGAAACGAACCGCGCCAATCATGCCGCACGCGGTACCGACAACCACCGAAATCGCCGTTCATCAGCTGATTTAGGCAGCTATCACGATGGCGCGCTTCCGGGCGGTCGCGTCGAGAATCCGCTTTCGCAAACGCAATGATTTCGGCGTCGCTTCCACTTATTCGTCAACGTCCATGTATTCAATCGCGCGTTCCAGACTCATGCACAGCGGCGGTTCCAGCTGAATTCCTTTGCCTTCATCCTGGCTCCTAATCGCGCACGATTATTTCGATGAAGGCAAATCACTTCAGGCGCTAATTCCATTCTGAAATTGCGCCGCCTCAACGAACGCCGGTATCGATATCCATATCGACGCGGACAGTCTGGTTTGAAACAACCGTGAATCGCTGTGGTTTCGCGCGCAGGTGACCGCGTGCACGCCCTTGCACATCCAAGACATAATTGCCCGGCGGCAACGCAAGGCGGTAGTTTCCATTTCTGTCCGCTGTGACCCGCGCGATTTCTTTTTTCTCATCCTGGCTCAGAATAATCAGCGAATATTCGGCATAGTTTTCAGCGGTGATCACAGGAGCATTTTCATCGGCAAGCTCAACCTCCTTCGGCGAAATAATCTTCAAACGTCCTTGCACGAAACCCGGAGGAGCTGCGTCAATCGATGCGCTGCCAGTGAGCACGAAAAAGACGCAGGCAGACATCAGGTACTTGAGAACAGATGTCATCACGGCAAAAGAATGGGCGGGATAGATTTCCACTATCCCGCCCAGAGAATAACCCGACTTTACGGCAGTGTCAGCTGCCACGCACTCCGGCCATGTGTGGCTGCATAGAGCTTCCGCGCACCGGGCGTGATTGTAAGGCCTGCGACCTCTACCATTGGGAGGCCAGTGCCTGCGACCTCCCAATTGCTGGAGCCGTTCGGCAGCCTCAGCACGCCCCAGTCGTTAGAGACATAGAGATCACCGCTGCCAGAATCAAACGCGACGCCCGTGGCGGGGAAGTCTGGGAACGCCGGTCCTCCCAATCCATCGAGATTCGTCCATGTCGCCGTGCCCGCACCCTGGTTATACGTGACGGAAAACACGTGGCCCGGCGTTGCCGGCGTGATCGCGCTGTAACTTGAATATGTGATCCAGGCATGATTCGGGTCAGCGGGATCGACAGAGATACCGCTGATGAAGCGGCCAGGGCTATTCGCGGCGAGCGAGTCGAGCCGCGTATACGTGACCGAACCAGCAGCAGCGTCAGCGTTCTTTGAGACGAAGAGCCGTCCCGTTGTTGTTGCTGCCCATAACGTCGCCGCATCGGAGCTGGCACGCGCGAGGGCCGCAACGTTTCCGCCGGCCCGCGTCATTCCGCGGTAATCTGCAGCACTTGCCGTCAGATTTGTTGCGCCAGCGGGGCCGATCTGCACGAAATCACCACAGTTCGGGTCCGCGCCCGAGGTCGTAAACTCTGGGCAATTAGCTTCGAGGAACGCCTGGTTGCCGGCCCAATCTTGAGTCCGCCAGACGCTCAGGGAACCCTGGAAAATTGTCCCTGCGCTGACAGGATCGGGAATGATGGGAGAGTAAAACTGTGAGCTTTCTCCGCTGGCTACGATGGGACCGCTGGCGATGACCCACTTCAAAGGATTGCCGTTCCGGAAGTTTACATCGTGGAAATTAAGGAAGAACGAGTTGAACCGGAGCGCCGGGTTGCCGACGTTAAAACCGGACTGACCGCCGTCACCGTAAATTTTCTGCGGCCACACGGTTGTCGAATTGGTGGGCTTTTCAAACGTACCGTTATCTTGCGTGCCGCCCATCAGGTTGTTCGCGTTCGACGGATTAACCGAGACGCTTTGAAATTGCAGTGTTGAGAGTCCGTCATTGTAGGTTGTAAAGAGGCGCGTCGGAACGGCGGAGAGCAACTGCTGGCAGAGTGCTAGGTCGGCGCCGGTCAGCCCGCGCTCAATAGTGCATTGCGATGAGATATCGCGGAAACTGGCGCTTGAGCGCACAATCCCGCCGTCGCTGCCGAAGAACGCGATGTTGCTGCCTGGGACTTCTACAACGGCGTGACTGTCCGGATGCATACCATTCGGTGCGATAGAATTCGGCTGGCAGCAGGTGCCCGGCGGAGTCGGATTTGTAGTCGCGTCCCACGTCATATCGGTGAACGACGCGCCGGCATCCGATGAGCGCAGAAACGCGCGGCCGTTTGTTGCGAAGCCGTAAGAACCATAGGAGAATGAACCACCAAGATACACTACACCGGGCTTTCCTGGTGGCGAATAGACTACGTTGTCATACCAGCACTGACCTGTGCAGTAGTCGATGTTCTGAGTCGTCGTCAGGTCGCTGAATGTGGGTGAGCCGGTCGCGACGTCGTCGCTGCGGTAGAACCTCGCCGCTGGCGCCCCCACGTTGCCATCCCCGACGTACATGCGGGTGTTACCATTCCCCAGTTTGGTGACGGCAAACTCAGCGCGATCGGTGTTTAACGCGGGATTGAGTGCGCTCTTGATGTGCCTCCAATGCGCGCCGACGTCTCTGGAACGCCACACGCCTCCTTTGGTGTTGAGCGGGATGGCGTTGTTTTGTGGGAACGCTGCCGCGTAGATCGTGCTCGATGTGCTTGGATCAAACTCTACGCGATTAACACCGCGGGTCGAGCCAAAGCTCGCCTGAATAATTCCAGCGTCCCCAGGTAGATCCGGATTCAGACAAATATCCTGATAGTTCAGCAACGCGAAGGTTGCTCCGCCATCAGTGGACTTCCACAAACCGTAGGGTGGCAGACCGGGAGCGAGAGTCACAACGCCGCCGCTTAACACGGAGCTGACTCCGCGCACGGCGCGAGTAGAGCCAACGTAAAGAACATTCGGATTATTCCGGTCGATTACGATCGATGAGATTGCGCGTCCATCGAACGCTGGACCGCTGTACGCCGGCGCGGTCCGAAATCCACCCCTCCCGAGAACCGCAGTGCAATCAACGCCTGACCCGGCCGGAACATCCGTATGCGCGGCGAGATGCGTCCATGTCTCCCCGCCATCGGTCGTTTTGTAAATCGCGAAGCCGGCCTCCGAATCTGCCGACGCGTTGGGCTCGCCGGTGCCGGCGTAGAGCGTGTTGCCTGTGGGGTCAGTCGGGTCAATGACTAATGTTCCTATTGCGCTGGTAGCGAAACTGGCCGAGACGAAATTCCACGTTTGGGAAGGGCTGGTATCAAGGGCACGGTTCGTTTTCCAAATACCTCCCCCAGCCGCTGCGAGGTAAAGAGTGCAGTGATCCTGGCCGCAGTTGGGTGCGAGAGCAAGGGCGGTAACTCGACCGGACGTTGTGTAGGGGGCCCCGCTAAAGGTCAACACGTCGGGATCATTTGCCGAGCTCGGACCGACGAGTGTCCACTGTCCAACAGTGTTCGGCGCTCTCCCCCTCGCCAGCGTCTGGGCATCTGCCCAAGCCCTCTGTGCCGTACGCGTCAATTCAAATGGGACGTATGCGGCGGGGTAGGCGCGCTTCGCGTACTCTTCTTCAGCTGCGGCCATTGGTCCGCCTTCTCGTTCGGGGCCAGGCATCGCTATTTTGTTTCGAAACAACCCAGCGCGATCTTGTCTGAATTTATTGATTGCGCTTTTGTTGTCTGTTTTCCCCCATAACAATGGGCTGGATGGTTTCACCGCGACGAACGCCATTGCGGCCGCCGCGGACATTAGAGTTACTGCACCTGCGATGCGCAGATGTGAAACAAAACGATTTCGACTAAACCGGGGATGAGTTTTCATATGCTTAGAGATGTTGATCACAAGCCGGAGTTGAGCGAGCGAGCTTGAGGAGTCGAGATTGCCAAAATAAGAAGGAAAACGTCAAGACATTTAACCTGATATTTTTGTAATGTTCGTAATTAGAGACCGAGCGCTACACTCGCCTGAATCACTTGCTTGGTATGTTCGTCAATATCGCTGAAGCTAGGAGCTGACTTCTGACGATTTTGGACGTCCTGCTTCTTAATTTTTCCTTCTAAATTTCTCCCGTCTTATTCACCCTCTGCTTATGAAAATTCTTCTCGCTGGAATTCTCGGTGGAATCGTCATGTTCATCTGGACATCGATCGCCCACATGGCGCTGCCTCTGGGCGAAGCTGGCATTCGCGAAATTCCAAACGAAGCGGCCGTCCTCAGCGAAATGCAGAGCAATATCGGCGAACAGACCGGCCTCTATATTTTTCCGGGTCCCGGCGTTGGCAAAAACGCAACTCGACAGGAAAAGAACGAAGCGATGAAACACGTGGGCGAAAAAATGGCGGCCAATCCTTCGGGCCTCCTGATGTATCATGCACCGGGTCGTCCGTTCACGCTTGGCAAATGGCTCGGGACTGAATTTGGCACCGAACTGCTGGAAGCCATCCTGGTCGTGTTCCTTTTAGCGCAAACGCGCATTGTGAGCTTTGCCGGGCGGGTCGGTTTCGTGCTTGTTGCCGGAATCCTGGCCGCCATTACTACCAACGTTTCCTACTGGAACTGGTACGGCTTCCCGTGTGTTTACACCGCCAGCTACGTGCTTATCCAAATCGTTGGTTTCTTCCTTGTGGGAATTGTTGCTGCGCTCCTCTTGCCGAAGCGCGCTCCTGCAGCCTGAAGAACTGATAATACAGGACTGGTTTCTGAAGAGCCGCTGCGAATCGCTAAGGTTTCCCGCCGCGAAGTTCCCGCACCGTCAGCGCCGGCCGACCCTTCACCTTTCCGTACGTTGCCTCAGCTTTGCGATCGCTGCGTTTGAAACGTCGTTCCTCGGCTGTGTTGTCCGGTGCCCATGTGGCGCCGGCGGCGTTAGCCTTCAGGAATCTCGTGATCTCTTTTTCGGAAAGATCGGTGCCCTTCACGTGGAAGTACGTTTCCGAAACGCTCCTGCCATTAGCAAAGATCACCAGGTAAAGATACCGATCTTGCTTGTAAAGGACGCTTACCGTTTCATCGTCACGCAGGCGTCGCTCCATTATTGCGCCATACGAATCTTCAATTTTGTCGGCGCTGTCGCCCAAATTAGCCGAGACCGAACTCGAGGCTGCGAGGATACTCAGGACAACGACAAGACAGTTCTTCATGGCAGTCATTCCGACAGACTCCGGAAATTGGCAACCGGGAAATCTCTTGCTAGTGTTTCACGCCTCGCTCCCTTCAGACTCCACATTGCGTCCGCAAATTTGAACCGCGGTTCGGCGGACTTTATCGCTAGCTATTATCTCCGCTGCGCAATTGCAGCAGGGTTTTTGAAAGAGGCATAGATACAATACGCCACCAGGACAACGAACGTAGCAACACAAAGCCAGGCGAACCAATCGCCGGTCCGCGCGTAAAATGTTTGCTCATGCGCGACGTTTACTTTTCCGGTTATCGACACGAAGCGACCGGGCACTGTCACGGCCTCCGCGAGAACACGACCGCGGTTGTCGCTGAGAGTTAGGACGCCATTGCGCGCCGAACGCGCGAGCGCAAAACCGTTCTCGACCGCGCGCAGGACGGCCATCCGCGCGTGCAACCATCGATCAAGATTAAAGTCCCACGCCGGCACAAGCAGCAGGTTCGCGCCATTCCTGGCGTATTGGCGGCTGAGCTTTGGGAAATCCATGTCCTTGCAAATTTGCAGACCCCAACGTCCGGACGGCTGGTCGAGAATTACTCGTTTATCGCTGGCTTTTTCGGGCTCGACTCCCGGCAAAAGATGATGCTTGTCGTAATTGGCCTCCAATTTGCCATCGGCCGAGTAAAAGCGGGAAGAATTGAAGGCGACAGATGGCGTTCGCCGAACAAGGCCAAGAACAATCGCTGCGCGTGTAGCAGTCGCAGCTGAAGAAAAGAGCGCATCCACCTCCGCTAACACGCTCTCGCTGACACGCCCGATTTTTTCTGGAAGAACAACGGCCTGTGTTCCGGCCGGAGTAGTGCGGCGGACCTCATCCGCATACTCGCGCAACAGTTTCAGGGCCTCATCTTCCGGTCCGAGATAGACACTCATCGGCACGTCCTTGGCGATGAGTGCCACCGTGACAGATTGCGCCGAAGGAGTTGACTGTAATCGCCATTTGCCAAAAACAAAGACCGCGCAGACGACGGCGCCGACAGCGATGGCAAGCACGCGGCATTGACACGGTTTTCCCGCGCCGCTCAACAGGGCTGCAGTGGCGCCGGAAAACAAAAACATGATGAAGGTGATCCCCCAAAGGCCGGTGGTCGAAGCAATCTGGATCACCGGCAGACAATTCATTTGTGTGTAAGCGAGATTGCCCCATGTGCTGTGAAGCGAGCTGATCGCGGTAAGATATTCGTACATGACCCAGTAAACAGGAAAAGCAACTGCCGCCAGGAAGAGCGATCCGCGCCGGAGAAAGCTGCGCACGAACAAAACACCAAGACCGAAAACAACAGCAGTAATTACAAAGAACAGAATGATGGTTTGCACCGGTAATTCGATCCTATGCATGACGTAGTTCCATTGGTTCATTTCGCCGATGAGCCACGCGATCGACCCGAGCAGAAAAGCGGCGCTGCCGCCAAGTCGCGGCGCAATCGCAAGCACGGGGACGGGCGCCAACCAAAGCAACCACCAAATCGGATAGAGCCCAGTGCCGAAATATGACAAGGCAGCCGACGCGAGACCAGCAGCGATGAGGAGAAAGAGCTTACGAGATCTCATCCAAACCCGCCGTGATGTGATCATTCTTCACGATTCTGCGAGCAAGCGCGACAGCATCGTAAGATTGGCGGAGAATGCTAATGCTGGTACACAATCCTGGCGTCAGCGATTGTCCGCTCCTACCTTTCCGCCCACAATCGTGGTTTCCACTTTCACGTTGCGAATGGCTTCCGGTTTGAGGTCAAAGATGTTGTCATTCAGGATGACCATGTCAGCCACCTTGCCAGGTGTAATAGATCCTTTCTCGTGTTCCTGAAATTCGGCGAATGCCGAGCCTAGAGTGTAGGCTTCCACTGCCTCAGGCAGCGTGATCTTTTCCTCCGGGATCCAGCCATCGGGATTCTTGCCATCCAGTGTGGCGCGAGTCACTGCAGCGTAAAGTCCCAGCATC
>VBKE01000048.1 GCA_005879605.1 Deltaproteobacteria bacterium | reverse complement strand
AGCACAAGATCATGTGGGTCGGCGACATAGGATTCTTCTACGTCGTGCCGTTTGCCCAGAACGCGCACGTCACCAGCTGGCTGGAAACCATCGACAAGATCAATGCGATTGACGTCGAGACGATCGTGCCCGGCCACGGACCCATCGGCGGTAAGAAAGAGTTGAATGAGATGGGCGAGTACTTCCGGGTCCTGATGAGCGAAGCGAAGAAACGCTTCGATGCCGGCATGAGTCCAGGGCAAGCCGCCGCCGACATCAGGCTGGGCAAGTTCGACAACTGGATCGGGCCGCAGCAGATCGTTATGAACGTCGTCCGCCTCTACCACCATTTCAACGGTACCGTTGTCCCTGACGTGGACAGAGAGGGGATGCTTAAGGCTACTTTGGAGTACAACGCCATCAAGTCAAAAGGCCGTTAACGCGCTCCCCCGGGATTCGATGATCGTCCCTGGGTCCTGAGTTCGCGAACACGCGCAGGGCTTGCAGAACACGGTGTTGTTGATCGCGGTGTGGCTGTACCGTCTCATTAGTCGATCTTGGCTGGAAATCAACGGAGGTTAGGATGAAAGCAAAAAACTTTTCGTTAGCGTTGCTTGCTCTTACGGGCAGCCTCATTTCCGGTTCCGCATCGGGACAGGGCTATAAGCCAAACCGACCGATAGAGGTCGTGGTCCATAGCGCCCTCGGGGGAGGTTCGGATGTTTTTGCCCGAGCGATCGTCGAGATGACAGAGCGGGAAAAGCTATTGTCTCAGCGTTTAGTGGTCGTGAACAAAACCGCCGGCGCGGGAATAGAAGCGATGGCCTATCTGGTAGGAAAAAAGGGTGATGATCATACCATCGGCATTTTTACCAACACCTGGGTGGCCACTCCGCTGACGAGTAAAGATTCCCAATACACGGTGAAGGATCTGACCCCGCTGGTGCGTCTGATATTGGAACCGACGATCGCCGTGGTCAATGCCAACTCTCCCTATATGAACATGAATGACTTTGTCGAGGCGGCAAAGAAAAATCCGGGCAGCTTGAAGCAGGCCGGCGGTTCAGTCACTGCCATCGAGAGTCTGACGGGCCTGTTGATTCAAAGGGCCACCGGGGCTAAATGGAGCTTTATCTCGACGCCGGCGGTCAAGGATAGGATCGCCAATATTTTGGCCGGGAACGTGCAGATCATTATCCCGCAACCCCAAGATGTGAACGAATATATCATAGCCGGGAAACTGCGGCCGATCGCTGCTCTCACCGAAAAGCGCCTGGCTGCCTTGCCTGACGTTCCCACGATCAAAGAGCAGGGAATCAGCATGTCGATCATCGCTAATGCCCGCGGGTTTCTCGCTCCTCCGGGGATCTCCAAAGAGGTGGTAGGTTTCTGGGAGGATTTTTTTGCCGGCCTGATCAGGACCGCCAGCTGGAAAAAATACCTGGAAGAAAACCAAGTCGAGAATGTCTTCCTCAACAGTCGCGACCTCGCTCCGTTCTTGGATGAACAGATCACGCTGATGCGTTCAGTGCTTCAGGAAGCGGGTGTTAAGATCGAGCGCTAGGGAATCGCTTTCGTCTATGCCCGTATTTCACACTGACGAATCGCGAACACGCTATTGGCAGACCGTTGAAAAACTCAATGTTCACCCTTCGAGACGCCCAACTCACAAAGCGCAGAACATCGAGGCACTGCTGAGAAGTCTCACGCGCCAGATCACCAGGAACCAATTGAATCGGACCGAGGTGTATCTGAAAATGGGCTTCGGCTCGTGGTTGAGGAGGCTAAACGAGTTGGCAAGGTCGACGGCGAGGTTTCTCTGAGCGAAGTAGTGCATCTCTCAATTCTCAGAGAAGCGCAAAGAGAGCTTGGGATTGCCGCTAGATAAGTTCACCCGATGCTGACCAATCCAGCACGGCCGACGGTACCTATTGGATCCGACGCATCCCGCAGGCGATTCTCATGGTGCGTGACGGCGGCGATACCACCATCCAGTCTTTCGAGCCCTGCATGCTGGTGTCAGCAGCGACGGCACCCGGCTCGCTGCAACGAATCGCGACGCATCTAAAATTCAGTCGGGACAGGGCTTCCGACTCGGGGCCTTTTTTCTCCTTGACTTGCGTCCTCCATCTGCCGTACTTTTTGGCCAGCTTAGGTCGGCTGGTTCGTCCTCCCGTCGCATCTTCGATTCGTTTTACATCGAGGATTGGCCGGAATGACGTAAGGACTTTACACCGTTCGCTTATAATCTTGAGGAGGGATGCTCATGCTGAAAAGAATCTTTCTCGCGATGGCGATCGCGACGGTCGCAGTCTCTGTGTTCTTCGTGGCGTCTGATTACATTGGGGCGGATAGTTCACCGGGCATAGCGCTGACCGGGCAGGTTAGCTCAGAGAGAGAAGGCCCGATGGAAGGTGTGCTGGTCAGCGCCAAGAAGGACGATTCGACGATCACGATCACCGTCGTGAGCGACGAGAAGGGCCGCTACGGCTTTCCGAGGTCGAAAGTCGCACCGGGCCACTATTCGCTCAAAATTCGCGCGGTCGGATACGATCTGGATGGGGCCAAGGCGGTGGACATCGCCCCGGACAAAGCGACGACGGCCGATATCAAACTCCGCAAGACGAAAAACCTCTCCGCCCAGCTCACCAACGCGGAATGGCTCGCGAGCATGCCCGGCACGGACAACCAAAAGAAATTTCTGCTCAGCTGCAACAGCTGTCACGCGCTGGACCGCGTTGTAAAGTCCACTCACGACGCGGACGAGTTTATGCAAGTCTTCCAAAGAATGGCGGGTTATTATCCCGGCAGCACGCCGCTGCAGCCGCAAAGACTCGTCGGCGACGCGCGTCGCGAAGGCATGCTTCGGGGAGCGAATGTGAAAGCGACCGCGGAATGGCTCGCCAGCGTCAATTTGAGCTCCAGCCCGACGTGGGAGTATCCGCTCAAGACGCTGCCGCGGTCCAAGGGCAAAGCGACGCGCGTCATCATCACCGAATATGATCTGCCGCGGCAGACTATCGAGCCCCATGACGTGATCGTCGATGCGGACGGCATGGTCTGGTATTCGGATTTCGGCGAACAGTTCCTGGGAAAGATGGACCCGAAAACGGGAAAGGTCACGGAGTATCCCATTCCGGTGTTAAAAGCGGGCTTCCCGCGGGGCACGCTCGACCTGGAGACCGACAAGGACGGAAATATGTGGGTCGCCTTGATGTATCAGGGCGGCGTCGCGAAATTCGACAAGAAGACCCAGACCTTCAAGACCTGGGCTATTCCGAAGGAGTGGCAGACCGATGCCACCCAGCAAGCGTTCATGACGCCCAACTTTTCCCACGTGGACGGCAAGGTATGGGTGAAAAATTCGGACAAGGCGCTCATTTACCGGCTCGACCTCGCCTCGGGGAAATTCGAGAACTTCGGTTCGTTCAAGGATCCCGCCACGAACCAAACCATCGGCTCCTATGGCATCCCGGCCGATCATGACAACAATCTCTACTTGCTGGACTTCTCCGCCAACAATATCGGCAGGCTCGATGCCAAGACGGGGAAGCTCACCGTGTATCCTACACCGACGCCCAATTCGCGACCGCGCCGAGGCCGGGTGGACTCGCAAAACCGGCTGTGGTTCGCCGAATACGGCGGGAACGCCATCGGCATGTTCGACCCGAAAACCGAGCGCATTCAGGAATGGGTGCTGCCGACGCCGTGGAGCGCTCCCTACGATGTTGTCGTAGATAAGAACGGGGAAGCCTGGACCGGATCGATGTTGACCGATCGCATTGCGCGGCTCGATCCCAAGAGCGGGCAATTCACTGAATATCCTCTTCCCAGGTCGACCAACATTCGGCGAGTGTTCGTGGACAATTCGACGACGCCGGTCACTTTCTGGGTGGGCAATAACCACGGCGCCTCCATCGTCAAACTGGAGCCGCTGGATTAGGGCTCGATTTGACCGACCCAATTGACCCTGACGGGGGTTACTCCAACTTCGTGGGGAGAAAGGACCAGTCCACGACGTCAGACGGCTTGATCGGCAGTTGGCGCTTAGGATCCCTTTGGCGCCACAGCACGCTCAGCCCTTCGTCGGATATTCTTCCATTACTGCTAAAGACCTTAACGCCAAGCTCGAAGAGCTCCTCGGCCTCTTTCGTTTCGACGGCGAGTTTTTTGACGATAAAAGAAATCATCTCGCCGCGGTTTTCCTTGAAATAGCTCGTCCCCTTTAAGGTCGCTCGCACCACCCGTCTAATTTGATCCGGCTGTTTCTTCAGCTTGGTTGTCGTGACCATCAATCCCGTGGAAGGAATTTCGCCGAGATCGGCCAGAGAGACGAGCCTTTTGAACCCCAGTTCCTCGGCCTTGCGCACAAAAGCCGTATCGAGAATGGTAGCGTCGATTTTTTTGAATCTGAGGGCGGCAAGCCTGAGAGCGCTGTTTCCCACGTTCAGAATGGAAACATCCTTGGTATCCACGCCGAGATGCTCGAGCACGAGCAAAGCACCGTGATGCGTCGATCCGCCAAAACCGCTCACGCCGACGATTTTTCCTTTGAACCATGAAGCTCTGCGTCCCCCGCGTGGTCATGCCCATGACTCCCTTGACAGGCGCTCCGTTGAGAATCGCAGAGACTCCCGATGCCAAGGCGAGGTTGAAATCGATATCGCCGCCAATCATCGCCCTCGTCGTGATCGTGCCATCCATCACCACGATCAAGACCTCAAGCCGCTCTTGTTTGTAGAATCCCTTCTCCTGCGCGACGAATGCGGGAAGTTGGCTTAGCCCGATGCCGGGGACCGCCATGATCACGCGCTCGACATTTTGACCAAGCGCTTCAAACGGTCCGCACAGGTAGAAAAGCAAGACGAGCATCACCCGGCGCCGGGAAATTTCCATCGGCGTCGATCCTCTAACGGTTTCGGGAAATGAACTCATGCTGCTTCAGGAATTCGCGGACAAGCTGGTCAAAAACCACCGGGTTTTCTAAACAGCATGCGTGACCGGCTCCAGGAACGATCTGATGCACCGCGCCGCGAATGTTTTGGCTCATCTCCCGCGTGCGCGGCAACGTGCCGTCGAATTCGCCGTTGAGCGTTAGCACGGGCATACGTAGCTCAGGCAACCGGGGAGTCAGATTCTTGACCTCTAAGGCCTCGAAGATTTTTCGCAGCGCCTCGGCATTGAGTATGGGGTCAGTGTCCGTGAAGAGTCCTAAAAGATACTTTCCCAAAGCGGTCCGGGAAAATTCCGGACTGACGAGAGCCCGTAAGTGTTCAACGTGATACGTCTGCATGCCTTGCTTCACGTAGCCGTCGATCCGTGTCTGGTGCTCGCTTGGACCAGAGCTGCATCCAACCAGGATCAAGGCCTTGAAAATCTCGGGATGATCCAAGCCCAACTGAAGGGCCACGTTGCCACCCACGCTGATGCCCGCAACGATCGTTTCCTTTATCTCTTCGTGCCGGCAGACTCCCAGCACGTCCTCGGCCATCATGGCGAGGCTGGTTTGCGATGTGGGTTTGTCCGAGTGGCCGTAACCTCTCAGGTCGACGGCAATCACCTTAAAGAATGTCGAGAAGCTGGCAATCTGGTACAACCAAAGCCGGTGGTCGAACGGGTTGGCATGGATCAGGAGCAGAGGAAACCCTTCTCCCGAAACCTCATAGTAGATTCTAATCCCATTAACCGAACAGTAAGCCATTTTTTTGCTCCTCTACAGATTGAAACCTTGAACGGTTTGAACCGTTTAAACTGTTCAAGTCGTTCAAGCAGGCCGGAGCAGCGTCCGCACTGCTTCGACGATGCGCTCCGTGGTCGGAGTCACGAAGTTTTCCAGCGGCACGGCAAAGGGGATGGGAACGTGCGGGATCGCCACCCGTTTGATCGGCGCGCGCAGGCTCGTGAATGCCTCATCTGCTACAATGGCCGCCAGTCCCGCCGCGACGCCGCAGTTATCGTGACTTTCATCGGTGACCACCAGACGGCCGGTCTTCTTAACCGAGGCGAGGAGGCTAGCCTTATCCAGCGGCTGTAGGGTTCGAGGATCCACCACCTCTGCCGAGATTCGTTCTTTCCCCAGCACTTCGGCGGCGGCCAGCGCGCGCGGTACCTGGATGCCGGTGGCGATGATCGTAACGTCGCGGCCTTCGCGCTTGACGGCCGCCTGACCGAAGGGAATTTCATAGTCGCCGTCGGGCACCGGGCCGCGGTCGTTCATGAGCCTCTCGTGCGCCAAAAAAATCGTCGGGTTCTGGCTTCTCATGAGAGCGGTTCGCAGCAGCCCTTTGGCATCGGCCGGGCTCGCCGGCATCGCCAGCTGGAGACCCGGCGTGTTCCAGTACCACGGCTGCGGGCTGCCGGAATGTTGCACGCCGCCGCCCCCGCGAATCCCATAGCGCATGAAGTACACAACCGGCACGTTGGTTTGGCCGCCGGAGTTCGAGTACGCGATGGCTGCTTCGTTAACGATCTGCGGAATGGCTTCGTACGAAAATGTCGCGGTGCCGATGTCGACCAGCGGGCGCAATCCGGCCATGGCCGCTCCCGCAGCGATACCACAGAAGCCCAGCTCGGCGATCGGCGGATTCTTGATCCGGCTGGAGTATTTCTCGCGCAAGCGCGCGAGCTGCGCCTGGCCGGATCCCGTGCCGACCAAGCCTCCGCCGATGAGTACCACGCGCCGGTCTTGTCCCATGATTTCATCCAGCGCGGTGATCAGGGACTCTCCGAATGTCATCTCTTGCGGCATAACTCAATTACCTCCGCCCGCGTAAGCAAAGTTCACCGCGGCTTGGGGATCAGGCAGCGGGCTTTCCAACGCAAAGCGCGCCGCCTCATCGGCATCCTTACGAACCTCGGCATCGAGCTGCTGAATTTCATCACGGCTGACACCGCCCTGTTCGACCAGCTCGCGCGCGTAGAGCAGCACGGGATCACCTTCCGCGTACCACGAGCGCATCTTTTCAGGCACGCCGCTCGCGTCCCAAGCCCATGCTATATGGGTGGCGCCGGCGACGAGCTTTGGGTGGGCCCCTTCGTTGCCCGGCCAGGGGTGGGTGCGGGCCTCGACAAAAAACGGGCCTTCGCCCGCGCGCGTCCGCCGCACCAGGTCTGAGGCAGTCTTATAAACCAGACCCACGTTGCCTCCGTCAATAACTGTGGTGTCCACATTGAGGGCGCGCGGAACGTTGGCGAGTTCTGTGGCTGAATGGCTCGTGCCGCTGCGGCCGGCCCTGCGGTAATTATTTTCCATCAAGAAGATCAGCGGCAATTGCCAGAGCTTGGCCATGTTCAACGCCTCGTAGAAAACTCCTTCCTCCATGGCGCCATCGCCGAAAAAGACCACCGTCACCGCGCTCGCTTCTTGAACCTGCGAGGCAAAAGCCGTTCCGGCGGCGAGCGCAAGACAGCCGCCGACTATGGCCGAGGTGTGAACGATTCTCAGCTCAGGGGCGGCAACATGAAATGTCCCCGCGCGCCCGCGGCAGTAGCCGGTTTCTCGCCCGATGATCTCGGCCAAAACTTTTTTCGGGTCGCCGCCTTTAGCGATGACGTGGCCATGGTTTCGGTGCGTGCTAAAGACATAATCCGCCGAAGTCAAGGCCGCACAGACGGAAACACCGGTCGCTTCCTGCCCGATGTAAACGTGGAAATGACCACGAATCAGGTCCTTGTAGTCCTCGTTGAAGCGGATGACATGCTCTTCGGCGCGCCTGATCATGAGCATCTTGCGTAAGATGCCAAGCTGCTCTTCGCGTGAAATATCAGCTAGCATTTCTCCTCCTGAGTCTCCTCGAGCGCGGTGTCGCGCGTACCGTCAGTGGCCACGTGACAAAAATAAATATCGGACCGTCAAGGCTAATGGAGATAAGACGGCCCGCCTGCAGGTTGCACACTGACAACCTGCATCAACGGCTAAGCGAAACTTACTGCCGGCTATGGGAAATTGCAAAGCGAAAAAACAACCAGGACGATGAAGCACGGAAGATGCCTCCGAGCCGCATCGTTTTTCCTTGACGGTCTCCTCGCTCTGCCCTATTTTACCCGCAACTAGTTTTGGCTGGGTTTTCCCGATCCGGTCGGTTTTTGCTTCGTTTCACCTTAGCCCGAACTCGATATCTCCAGCTGGACGTGTTTGTTTTGCAGGCCGACAAACCAGAGACAGGCGACGGGAGGCGTTTTATGAAAACGACTTTAATGGCTTTCGCGCTGCTTTTCTTCTCCGCTTCAGGTCACGCGGCGGATAAGCTTAGGATCGGATTTCCGGATCTCGCGGCCCAATTTATCCCGCTGCCATTAGGAGAGAAGAGAGGCTTCTTCAAAGAGGAAGGACTGCAAGGAGAGTTCATTCGGATAAGGCCCGCTATTTCGGCGGCGGCCTTAGTCAGCGGAGAACTCGATTACGACGCGGTGATTGGAAACGGGATCGGCTCGGCGATCCGGGGACTGCCACTCAAGATCGTGGCCTGTTACCTGCCGGCTACTCCCATTGCGCTCATCGCGCGGCCCGAGCTCAAATCGGTCCAGGAGCTTAAAGGCAAGGCCATTGGGCTCAACACTTTTGGCGGCACCCTTGAATCCACGGCAAGGTTGATCGTCAAACATTTTGGTCTCGATCCGGACAAGGACGTGAAGTTTCTTGCCACCGGCACGGCCGATTCCCGCTTTGCCGCCATGAAGCAAGGATTGACCGCTGCCACTTTGGGTTCTCCCCCGTTGGATTTTCTCGGCAAGAAGTTGGGCTTTGTCGTCCTTGCGCGGGCGCATGAACTTTTCAGTCTTCCTGCTAGCGGCCTTGTAGCGACTGTAAAGAGCATCAAAGAACGGCCGGATGAGATTAAGCGAGTCATCAAAGCGGGTATCAAGGCCAACCGTTATATTCATCAGAATCGCGAGGGAACGATTCAGGCGATGATGGAATGGCTGAAAATCGATAAAGAGATCGCCGGAGTCACGTATGAAAGTGTCTCGAAAGCTTTCAATGACGATGGAAGTTTATCCGAAAAGGGGCTTCGCCTTGCGATTGAGGAGGCTAAACGAGTCGGCAAGGTGGACCGTGAGGTTTCGCTCAGCGAAGTTGCAGATCTCTCGATTCTAAAACAAGCGCAAAAAGAACTTGGCATTGCCGAGAGATAAAACTTTGCGCGGACAAGATTGGATTTCTAGTCCCCGCCTGACGCGTAGCACCGACGTGGAGGCACGATCTCCCAGCCACCCGTACCGACGCCAAGAGCCGCAAGAGTTTCTGCACGAGGAGATTCTCGGAGAGTTGGATAAGCAAAACTTTTTCAAGAGCCTGCAAAGATAATTAAGGAGACCAGAATGGAGAAGCGCTCGAGAAGCAGCTTTGTGCCCAAGGCTTGGAAGTCAAAATGGTTCATCTGTCTTCTTCTGGTTTTTTTGCTCCTCGTTCCAAATCTCTCCAGCGGCGCGCAACCGACGATCAGGATCGCGCAAGCCGTTGATGCTCTGGCATTCCTCCCGATCTATGTGGCGAGGGCCAATGGATATTTTAACGACGAAGGCATCACACTGGAACTCATCATCGTCCAAGGCGGCGGCCCCGACCTGCAGGCGCTCATCGCCGGGAGCGTTGACTTCGATGCCACCAGCACGGGAGGCTTGCTCAGAGCGTTCGGCGGCGGGATAGAGCTGTTGGGAGTTCATAACGTCGTCGGCAAGTGCATCATCGATCTGGTTATTCGCAAGGAAACGGCGGGGCGACTGGGCATCACTCCGGCCATGCCGGTCCAAGAAAGATTGAAACGAATCAAAGGAACGATCATCGGCGCCAGCCGGGTCGGATCGCTCACCTATCAGATCGCATATTTTCTGGCGAAGGAGGCCGGTCTCGAGCAAGGGAAGGATGTCACGATTCTCGGCGTAGGCGGTGGGGATTCAGCGCTCGCCGCTCTAAAAACCGGCAAGATCGATGTCATGAGTTACGCCCCTCCGTTTCCCCAGGTCGCGCTGAAGGATGGAGATGCCATTTCGCTGGTCGCGAACAGCCACGGGGAATATCCGAAATTGAACAGCTTCCTGCAGAATGTGCTTCTGACCCGCCCCGATTACGCTAAGAAGAGCCCGGACATGGTGAGACGCATCCTTCGCGCCATGGTTCACGGCAACCGATGGGTGGCGGAGCATGATGCCAAGGACGTGGCCAAAGTCGTGACTAAATTTTTCAAGAATACGCCTGCCGATGTCCTGCTCAACACCGTGGAGGCGATCAAGCCCGCCGTCGTTCCCGACGGCCGGCTAACTTTAGACGGACTGAAAGGGGTCGAAGAGGTATATCGTGTAAACGGGATAATAAAAAAGCCGGTTCCCTGGGACCGCTTGGTGACCAACGAGTTTCTGCCGCAATAAGTAAGGTCGCATGGGGACGATATACGCGAGGCCGACCCTGTCGTTAGATCTACTTAAACGACTAGCCGAGCGATCGGATATGGGGCATTATTGCAATCATGGTGCAGGACAGCCTGGAGACGCTGAGGCGGGCGGAAGAGCCTGCCGAGCAGTATGACCAGGAACCACGCTGGCCGGCTTTCATCGCGGTTCTGGCTGTAGGCGGACTCTATACCGCGTTGCCGGAAGCGCTCACCTTCGGCCCGCGGTGGCTCTTCCCTTCCGTCGTGTTGACCTTGCTCGTTCCCACCGTCGTTTCTCATCACACCGGCAGGCATCGACTGAATGCCATCTTCGGGTTCGCCGTGGATGGAGTGCTGACACTTGGACTGATCATCTCTGTGATCCTACTCATTAGCGCCTTGCCCACCCGGAAAGAGGCGCCGGAGGCGCTCTTGATCTCGGCCGCGTCGCTTTGGACCACCAACATTTTGGTTTTTGCTTTGTGGTACTGGCGCCTGGACGCCGGAGGACCACACCAACGCGATAAGCGTGCGAAACACGTGGATGGCGCTTTCCTCTTTCCGCAGATGACAATGAGCGAAAAGGCGCTCAGAGAAGCAGGCCAGGAGGACTGGTCACCCAATTTCATTGACTATTTATTTCTCGCCTTCAACACTAGCACCGCCTTTTCGCCGACCGACGTCCCGGTGCTGGCGAAGTGGGCGAAAATTTTGATGATGCTGCAGTCGCTGCTCTCGTTGCTGATCATCGCACTGCTAGCCGCGCGCGCCGTCAATATCCTGTGACGCAGTCCGCGAACGCTGACATGGAACCGGACATCTACTGAACCGCTCACTACAGCAACTTCTTTGAATCCCTCGAATTGATATAAAAGGAGCACATGATGAATCGAAGACTCTGTAGAGAGGCCTTGTTATCGCTCGTGCCCGCGATTCTTTGCCTTCAGATCGGATTATCAGCCGGCTCCGCCGCCGCCCAGGACAGTCACACCGCTGCACTCATCGAGAGAGCAAAAAAGGAAGCCTCCCTCGTATGGTATACTTCGACCAGCATCGAAGACGCCAAGAGCCTCCTCGACACCTTCAACAAGAAATATCCGTCCATCAAGACCGAGTTCTTCAACGCCGGCTCCGCGAGAGTTTTCAATCGCATTCTCAATGAGGCCCGTGCCGGCAAAATTTTCTTCGATCTCGTAGCCGTTAGAGGAGTCGAAACTCAACAGTTGGTCAAGGCGGGCTTTCTCCAGCCCTATGTGTCGCCCGAGAGTGGAATCTACCCGCCGGGATTCAAGGATGCCAAGGGTTTTTGGGTAGACTACTTCGATGCCTACAACGTTATCGGCTACAACACGAAGCTGGTGACCAAGGATCAAGCACCCAAGAGCTGGGAGGACCTGCTTGACCCCAAGTGGAAGGGTAAGATCGCGCTGGACGAGGAGATGTACTCGTGGTACGGCGCCATGATTCTGGTATGGGGAAGAGAAAAGGCGCAGCGATTTATGAAGGCGCTGGCAAAACAGGATATCCAACTGCGCAGCGGCCACACGCTGATTGCCCAACTCATGGTGGCAGGCGAGTTTCCCGTGGGGATGGTATTGGCCCATCGGATAGAAAAAATGAAGGAACAAGGAGCTCCCGTGGAATGGGTCACCAGCCTGGATCCGGTAACGGTTTCGTTGCACCCGATAGGAATTGCCGCAAAGGCACGCCACCCCAACGCGGCAAAGTTGTTTATCGACTTTTTGCTCTCAAAAGAAGGGCAACAAACTGTGCTGGCAATCGGCCGGACGCCGGCTCGACCTGGAATAGACAACAAGATGCAGGCAAAGAACCTAAAGCTTTTCCCCATTCCTCCGGAGATCGGAGATGACTACAACCGCTATCAAAAAGAATTCCACGAAATCTTTCGCCAGTAGAACAAAAGACCGCGAGAAGTATTTCGAATTCACGGCACCCGAGCCCGCCTCCTTTTTCGGCCCTAACTAAATCGGCCAACCATGTTGCGAGAGATCGATTGGATTGCCGTCGGGATCATGAACCCGGTATTCGGCCTCACGGTTTGGCGGTCGCTTGTCTATATCGGTCGCGGCGTTGAGTTCTTTGCATGCGTCTCGCAAGCCAGCGACATTCTCCACTTCGAAGCCGAAATGGTACAATCCGGGCTGCAATTGCGTGCCTTCGACCTTGCGCTCAGGCTCGATGGGTATGATGGCCAGGTTGATGTGCCCATCAGACAGATAAGTCGCGGTACCTGCTCCGTGAACAATCTTTAGACCGAACGCTGTAGTATAAAAGCTGACCAGTTTCTCCACGTTCTCGGTGAGAATCGCAAGATGTCGAACGCGTGCCATTGTTTCGCCTCCTAGAATTCAGTGTAAGCTAGGCGTATCCTACGAAATCTCCAACTCGCCTGACAAGAGGTACTTTCGGTACGACAAAACATTGGATCAGACCGCACGTGAGTCGCTGGCAAAAGGGTATCAAAAACTTTATGAGAATTTCC
>VBKE01000047.1 GCA_005879605.1 Deltaproteobacteria bacterium | reverse complement strand
AGATCCGCTCGGCGGCAACCCGCTTGCGGTGGTGCATGCTGCCGAGGGGTTGAGCGAAGCGCAGATGGCCGCGCTCGCGCGCTGGACCAACCTCTCGGAAACGACGTTCCTCCTGTCACCGACAGATTCGGGCGCGGACTATTGCGTGCGCATCTTCACGCCCGGCGGCGAGCTACCCTTTGCCGGCCACCCGACGCTCGGCTCATGCCACGCCTGGCTCGCCGCGGGCGGAAAGCCGCGCAAGCCGAATGTCGTCGTGCAGCAATGCGGCGTGGGCCTCGTCCGCGTGCGCTGCGACGGTCCGCGCCTCGAGTTCGCCGCGCCGCCTTTGCTCCGTACCGGCGCGCTCGAGTCCAAACTGCTGGTGAAGATCGCCAAGGCGCTCGCCCTGTTGCCATCGGATATCGTTCACCACCAGTGGGTCGACAACGGCCCGGGCTGGTGCGCGGTGATGCTCCGCTCCGCGCGCCAGGTGCATTCGCTCAAGCCCGACTGGGCCTCGCTCGATCCGCTCAAGCTGGGCGTGGTCGGTCCGCATGACGCCGGCCACGACGCGGCCTTCGAGGTGCGGGCGTTCATCGGGCGCGGCGGATACGAGGATCCGGTCACCGGCAGCCTCAACGCCAGCGTCGCGCAGTGGCTCATCGGCGCAGGACTCGCCAAGTCTTCCTACGTCGCAGCCCAGGGCACCGCGCTCCAGCGCGCCGGCCGCGTCCATCTGCGCAAGGACGGCGAAGAAGTCTGGGTCGGCGGCGACGTCGTGGACGTGATTCGCGGCGAGGTCAGTCTCTAGATCGAACCATCAAAGTTGGGCAGCAAAAGCCTTGGTCTTTGGAGCCGTAAGGAGTCCGCGACTGATTGGCGCCTTCAGGGACAAGAGCAATATCTCAAGGCAGTCGAATTGCATTGGCAAGTCTATCGCCGTTATTCTAAGAAATCAGACTGGGATCATGACCACTGTAAGTTTTGCTGGACGAAGTTCATGGTCGTTGGCAGGATTTGATGGTTGCGCGCAAACGAATCAGCGGCATCAGGGCCTCGTCTCAAAAGAAGGCGTCGGCGGAGACGGCCGTTGACCGATGCAAAGTAAGCGATGATACTTAAGTCGATCGTATACGGGAGGCTGTCTTGAGACTTGCTTTGTTCCAGAAGGCCGGAAGCGCTGACGTGTTACCGGGACTGATTGCTCAGGGTGGCGTCGTGAGCGTTGCCGATCTCGTGTCGCGTGGCTCCACGCCTCAGTTGACGATGGCAGGAATCATCGACGATTTCGAGCGCTTGCGTCCAGTTCTCGAACGCCGGGCACGCGAGGGCGATCGGCTGCCGCTCGCCGACGTGCGTCTGCGCGCTCCATTGCCGCGGCCGGGGAAGATCCTCGCGTGCATCGCCAACTACTGGGAGCACGGCGCGCTCGAAGCCCGGCCGCTCAACATGTTCCTGAAAAACCCAGACGCGGTGATCGGGCCGGGCGATACCATCGTGTTGCCGGAATTCACCGAGCCTTGGATCTTCATGCACGAGGCGGAGCTTGCGCTCGTCGTCAAGGGGCCTGCCAAAAAAGTGAGAGCGGAGAATTGGCGCAGCGCTTTATTCGGCTACACGGGAATGATCGATGTGTCGGCGCGCGGCGAAGGCCGGCGGACATGGAAGGCAGGCAGTTGGCTCGGAAAGTCGTTTGACACCTTTGCGCCGCTCGGGCCGTGCCTTGCGACCCTCGACGAAATCCCGAATCCCAACGATGTGCTTGTGCGCTTCTGGGTCGATGGCCAACTGCGCCATAACTACAACACCGATGACATGGAGCACCCCGTGCCGGAGCTCGTCGAGTTCGCCTCGACCATCATGACGCTCAACTCCGGCGATGTTATCGCCTGCGGCACCAACCACGAAGGACTGGGACCGCTGCAGGATGGCGAGGTCGTCGACTTCGAGATCCAGCACATCGGGCGCATGCGGCTCGACGTCGTGGATCCGCTCAAGCGCACCTGGGAAAAAGGGATCTACATGGGGACGGATTCGACCAACGCTGATGTCGTCAGGCGCAATCGGCCGCAGTGACCCGGGAGGGGTCAAGTGTTTTTGACAGTTAGGCGCGCTGTAAGTCGATCTCAATCTAGTCGTCGTGAGCAGATTGGTGCGCGGCAAAGCTACCCGGGAACGCGCTCAGTCCTTCTTAGCAAGACTATCTTTGGCGAAGTTTCTGACCTTCGCGGCTACCGGTCGCATCGCGTAAGCGACCGTTTCCCACACTTCATCTGGCTGGCGCCGGATTTGCGCGCCCTGTCCATGTGGAGCTTCGCTCCGTGCTCATGCCCCTGATCGCGACGCGGCGCCAGACCGGCCAACCAAAGCGCCAGTCCATCTTGCCGTTGGCTTCAGCACCTCCGGCAGATGAGATCACCTTTTGGAAATGGCAAGAGCACGCAGTCTACTCGCGGATCTTTTTCGGCACGGTTCAGGAGCTCCGTCTGGACGCGCGGGAAAGTTACGTTATCGATGACGAGCAATCCACCGGGCACGAGGCGCGGGACCGCTTTCTCGTAGACCTTGGCGTTGAGCTCCGGGGGTTGAAGATCGGAGAAGCAAAACGCGATCTCCTCGAACCGGGTGGCGTAGTCGAGAGCGTCGCCATGAACGGCCTGGACCGAACCAGCCGCTCCGGCGCGGGAGATGTTCTCTCGAGCCAGGGCGACCTTCCTTTCATCGAGATCGACCGTCGTGAGCGTAACGCCGCGCGCGCGAGCGGCCAGCGACAGCCACAGGCTGGAGTAGCCGCCGCTGCTACCCAGCTCGATAAATGCGCCCTGCGGCGCCGACATCGCCAGGAGCGCAAGGCAGCGCCCGACGTCCTCGGAGACACTGCGCAACGCCGACTGATCGCGCGCCGTCTGTTCCTCCAGTTCGCGCATCACCTGGCGCATGTCTGCTGAAAGGTCATGAAACACTTCTGCCTCCATCGAGATTTTCAAACGGCACGCTGCGCCGATTGATCTGCTCTTCGATGTCGTCCGGAAGTAAATTCTCGCTCATCAAAACATAGTCGCCGTAGGCGCCGTGAACCGGACCGAGCAGGCTGCGCTCGGGAAGGAGGCCCGGCTTTCGCCCGCCAAACCGCGGCAGGTTGGCGCGATACTTTTGGTAGAGCTCATACCAATTGCGCGTGAGCTGGATGTAGAATTCCAACGGCACCGGCGGCTGCTCGGCTTCCTTGCAGAGCGCCGTCGACGGCTCGCGCCGCCACTGCTGCGGGCGCGGCAGAATGCCGCGCGACATCAGGTATTCGAAGCCGGCGCTCGACGATTTGACCGCTTCGGCGACGGATTGAAACCCGTGGGGACGCGCCATCTCGACGCCGGAGACAAAGCTCGGCTGCACGGCTCCCGGGCCAAAAACCTCCACCGCGTCGCACATCCAGCGCACCCAGTTGTCCCAGCCGATGCGCTCCGCCTTTCCCGGATTGATCCATTCGAAGAGCCGCCGATCCCACACCTCCATATTGAAGTGGATGTTGTCGACGCCGGCGGCTTTGTAGCGCGCGACTTCTTCTCTCGGCCTCGCATTGACCTCGAAGGTAATCCGTGGCTTTGACGCGCCCTCTTTGATGGCGCGGATGTACTCTTCGTAAAAGTCCGCTTCGGTTTTTCCGTGCAACGTCTTGGTGATGGTGCCGCCGCTGAGCACGAAGCCGTGCGTGCCGGCGCCATGCTTTCGGGCGTCGCTCGCGACCTCCTTGCAGACTCGGACGACGTCGGCCACCGATTTCACCGGGGCGGTCAAGGTGAAATCGCGAGACAGCTTCATCTGCCTTGCATTCTCGTTGATGTCACAGAACTTACACTCCTCGCGCGCGCCCCAGTATTGGCAATTGCGAAAGATCGTAATGAACGCGCCGAAGGCGACGATCTCATGATAAGGCGTGCCGTCAGGCAAACTCTTCGCGTAATAGTCGGGGGTTTTCGGGAAGCGCACCTCGGCGAGCACGCGCCCTTCCGTCGTCAGGACCAGCCGGCCATCGACCACATCGACCAGGTAGGGAGAATAGGGCGAAAGCGAGGTTTGAATCGATACCGGGCGCATGCCGTAGGGCCCGTTGAGCAGAACGAAGTGCTCGGGAACGCGCCGATGCTCGCCCCGCTTCAATTCGGACATCGGCACGAGATCGTAAGAGAACAAGCGGTAGGACTTGACCAGGGCGCCTGCCGCAGCTTGGAGCGCGGCGTCGCTGAACCAATGACCGAGGCTCAAAAGATGCTGCTTGAGAATCGTTTCCTTGGGAACGTCGGGGTATTTCGTGAAATACGATTCCAGCACTTCTGGGTCGGATTCGTTCGTCGTCGAGATATTACCCATTTCGCAGATCCTTCCGATCGTAACGAGAGAGGACGGTCAATAGCGCTCAATTCCTTGACTTCTTATCGGTGGCACATTTATATGTCAAGCAACCTGGTTGTGGTTCACTTAGAGTGCGCTACGAATCTTCAGGTCGAGAAAGATTCCTCGCTTCCGCCCGGAATGACAACAACTATTTTGAACTGTCATCTCGAACGAAGGGAGAGATCTTGTGCTAACTGGAACCACTACCTCGATTTTTACGACAAAGCGAGCGCAAGAAAGTTGTATCTCCGATTAAAAATCTTCCTATGGCTCGGTGGGTTGGCTTACTTCGCCCTGCTCGGAGCGGCAAGGTTGCAAGCCGGGGAGGCAAAACCATCCTCGGCCGGCGAATGGGAAAAAACGGTAGAGGCGGCCAAGAGGGAAGGCAAGGTGGTCGTCTCTATCCCGGTCAGCGCCGAGCTGCGAAAAGGAATCGAAAAAGTTTTCAAGCAGCGCTTCGGTATCGAGACCGAACTCAATGCCGGCAGAGCCGCTGCCATCGTTGGGAAAATCCAGCAGGAGTCGAAGTCCGGCGTGCCTTATTTCGATGTCCATATGGGCGGCAGCGAATCGATGGTCACGGGGCTTTTGTCCGAAGGTATTTTAGCTCCCCTCGAACCGGCGATGATGCTCAAAGAAATCAAAGACCCGAACAACTGGTGGGGCGGCCACATCTGGGTGGACAATGCGAAGCGTTACATCTATGCCTCGCAGGCCTATCAAGTCGAGAACATTTGGTGCAACACCGACTCTGTGAAGCCCGAGGAGATTCGTTCCTTGACCGACCTGCTGAATCCCAAATGGTCCGGCAAGATCGGCTACCTCGATCCGCGCACTCCCGGCGCGGGCGCTTCGACGTGGTCTTTTACCTGGAAGCTCAAGGGGGAGGACTACTTGAAGAAGCTGGCGCGCCAGAAGCTGTTCGTCAGCCGCGATCAACGGGTATTGGCGGAAAGTCTGGCCAAAGGAAAGATCGCGGTGGTCGTCGGCCTTAGTTATTATTCATTGCTGCCGTTTATCAAAGCCGGACTGCCGGTGAAATCGGTACCGACTCCTCGCGATGAGGTTTACGTAAGCGGCGGCAGCGGCAACGTGACGATCATCAAAGGCGCTCCCCATCCCAACGCGACCAAAGTGTTCGTCAACTGGTTCCTCGGCCAAGAAGGACAGGAAACATATTCCCGAGCGATGGGTCAGGGGACGCGGCGGCTCGATGTCGATACTCAATGGTTAAAAGAGTTCGGCGTCATTGGGGCTAAGGATAACCTTACCCCGGACCAATACCCAAAGCTTGAAAACCAGTCGGAAGAAAAGATCCTCAAGACGCGCGAGCCGGCGGCCGAATTGGCGCGCAAGCTTCTCGACTGAAAGGCGCCGGCACCCACCGGTGAAATCGTCATGGACGCGGAAGATCGTCGAACGAACGTGAAGCGATACAACGCGGGGATTCAGCGCGCCAGGGGGCTATTGGAATTGGCCTCCGGTTTATATGACAGTTCACTCTCGTCGGAGTCGTGGAAAGCCGCCGAGGGGGTGCTCCAAACCGATTCGCCTCTCGGCAACGCGCTCAAACTCTCGCTCACTCCCAAGCGCAACGATCGCAAGGGCATCGCGCTCTCTTTCACCACCGGCGGTTTTCGCGCGATCAGAGCGGTGGCCGAAGGCAAGTTTTCGCTCGCCTGGGTCAACCCTTCGGTGCAGTTGACAATGGCCTACCGGGGGAAAGGCCCGTTTCCCAAACGCCTTCCCGTGCGGACGCTCGCCGTGTTTCCCTCTTACGATGTCATGGGCTTCGCGGTCCACGAATCGACCGGGATCACTTCCATCTCTCAGATCAAAAAGAAACGCTGCCCGCTCAAAGTTTCCATACGGAATATGGATAAAGCCGCGCGAAAGGAAGACTCGACGATGTTCACGGTGGCGGAGGTCTTGGGCGCCGGCGGATTTACGCTGGAGGATATCCGCCGGTGGGGCGGAGAAATTCATTTAGCGAGCAGGCCCAGCCATCCGGCGCGGCGGGCGGACATCGAAAGCGGCAGGATCAACGCGATTTTCGATGAGGGAATCAAGAGCTGGGCGCGAACCGCCCTGGAAAACGGGTTTCGTTTCCTGCCCGTGGAAGGATCCATCCTGAAGCATATGACAATGCTGGGGTACCGGCCGACCTGCATGCCGAAATCGCGATTCGAGGGGATGGCCGGAGATATTCAGACCCTTGATTTCAGCGGCTGGCCGATGATCGTGCGCGCCGACATGCCGGACGACGTGGCCTACGCTTTATGTGAAACGATCGAGAAGCGAAAGGACATGATGCCGACGGATAATTATAGGCCGCTCGATATCGCGCAACTCTGCGCCAATGACGAAGAATCGCCTTACGATGTGCCGCTGCATCCAGGCGCGGCGCGTTTTTACCGCGAGAGAGGATATCTTAAATAGAATTTCCGTAGAAGAGTCGGGTAACGGAATACTCATTTCTTCCCCTCGAATCTAGCGGCATTTGTCGATCAACAATCTTGACAGATTGAGGAAAGCGGAGGATATTGCGAACGATTTCGGTTTGAGCAGCGGCGCCGTTTTAGGAGATAGACTGACCAGCGTTTGTCGCGTCCTAAAGCGGCTCACTTAATCGTTATGCGCTGTAAACTTTTCCTGGACGTTTTGCTAACCGTTTTCAGTCATTCTTTCTCGGTGGCTGGCGAACCACATCCATATTTGATCGCGGTCGCGAAAGAGGTTCAGTTACCCAAGGCTTCTGACATTAAAATGGATTTAGTTTCCAATATTCTTACTTATTCCTTCCGTGCCCGGAGTTACACGATCGATTCGAAAATGCGGAACGCGTATCCCATGGGTATGAGGGAGGTTAGCGGCCCTTCAAACGAGGGGTTCATCATTAATATTTCGGTTGGCCCCAAAAACAATCTCCCGATGTCGAGACATAATGGGATCTATTCTGAACGCAATATTTCTCATCCCTACTGGAAAGAGCGGGTGTACGGATACGAGACACCTCAAGGCACCATTGTTGTGTCTGTGGAGGAGGGTTTCAGAATAGAGAAGAATCGATTGCTTGGTCTCGAGGAAAAGATTAAGGAATACTTGTCGCAATAGGCAGACGAGCAATAGCGCATAACAAATCGCCGCACGGATTTTGCCTCGCCGGAACTCCATCGTTTTGACTCTGCGTGCTCGCTCGGCAAACCCGTGAGCTCAATTCGTTTGGCCACGCTTCCTAGTGCTTCGGTGAGCAAGTTTGGCTCATGCCCTTCACGTTTCTGCAATCAAAAGATGACGGATGCCGGTGGCGCGCCGGAGAGAGGGGGGGCGAATCACATCCCATTTTTTGTAACCTGAAAGGAGATCAATCATATGGCAACATTAGACGAACTGCTCAAGATCGACGGGGTCGTCGCCGCGGGTGAGTTCACCACGGACGGTAAATTGGTGGACTATAAGTCCAAGATGGATATGTCACCGGAGATGGCGGCAATGACGGCTCAATACTGCGCCACAGTCACGATGATGTTCAACACCCTGGCGGGCGCCTACACCAA